>CAMNIA010000001.1 GCA_946540105.1 uncultured Prevotella sp.
GCAGCGTACTCATCGAGATATAGCCCACCAGCGCAATCACAATCGAGATGGCACACGCCATCACGTATTTATTGATAAAGATATTGTTCTTCATAATTTGAATTCCGATACGACGTTATAACGAGATTACTTTTCACTCTTCACTTCTGCAGGAAACAGCACTCTCTGTCCTTCGGTCACGTTGTTGGCACCCGAAGCCACAATCACATCACCCTCGTTCAGACCGCTGGTCACGATGAATTCCTTACCATTGCCAGTATCCTCGGTCTTAACCTCTACAGCCGTTGCCGTACTGTCGGGCTTCACCTTATATACCTGCGATTTATCCTGCAGGCGTACCACTGCGAACTGGGGAACAAGTATCACACCCTTTTCAGCAAAAGGCATAACGACACTGCCCTGAACACCGGAGTACAGATGACCGTCGGGATTGGGGAAAGACACCTTGGCGGTGAGCGAACCTGTTTCAGCATTAACCACACCCGTCAAGCTGACCACGCGCCCCTTGTGGGGATACTCCGTACCGTTCTTCATGATAAATGTTGCAGCAGGCAGCTTCGCAAGGTAATCGTCCACCTCATCAGCCTTTATACCGCTCTGCACCAATGCTTCTACAACAGCCTCGGTCACGGAGAACTCTGCATACATCGTGGTATTGCCACTGAGAATTGTGAGTTCGCTCATGGGTGACACCTGATCGCCTATACGTACGGGAATCTCACCGATGATACCCGACACGGTAGCCGTGATGGTGCAGAAGCCGAGGTTCACCTTAGCACGGTTCACGGCGGCACGAGCCTGGGCCACAGCGGCCTGCGCCTGCTTGTAGGAGTTCTCACTGTTACTCAACATGTAGTTGCTCACGATCTTCTTGTCGAACAGGTTCTTGTTAGACTCATACTCCAACTTAGCCGAATTCTCCTGCGCCAGGGCGGCCTGCAGGTTGGCCTGAGCAGCCTCCAACTCCAACTGGGCATTGCGTGAGTCGATAATGAAGAGCGTCTGTCCCTTCTTTACCTGCTGGCCCTCGGTAACGCATATCTTCATCAGCTGTCCACTGATTTGCGGGGTAATTGTCACGTCGTTCTGTCCTTTCATCCTGGCACTGAACTTATAAGGCAGTTCAATGTCTGACTTCTTCACTGTCATTGTCTCGAACGATGAGGTTTTCTCCTGTGGCATGTCTACTTTGCACGAGCCTAATACGGCCACTAAAAAGAACATGCAGATCCATTTGGAACAATTGTAATTCTTCATTTTATTGATTTGATTTGTATTTTTTGAACCTTTTATACATTAATTACAAAACCGCCCTGCAAAGATAAACAAAAAAAATCTAAATACCAAAGCCAAGACAGCCCAACATTTAAATTTTGTTCATTCTGATAACATTTTTGCAGATTTTATTGTTCATCTTAAAGATATTGCCGCGACAATTTACACATCTATGCTGTAATGTACACAAAGAAATGCTAATCTTTGCAGCTACTCATTCGTTCATATTTTTGGACAATGAACAAAAGAAAAGGGGCATAAAACATGCCCCTAAGATTATCCGAACTTGATGGTGCCCTGAACGAAATCAGCTGCAGGAGCGTCGCCACTCTTTTGCTGTTGTTCTTCGCCACTTGCCTGAGAGTAGATACTATCAAGAATTTCACGTGTTCTCTTGTAAGTTGGCGTTGACTCGACAGCAGAGATGACATCATCGTTGTCAAGGTCGTCGGCACGGAAGAGGTAGATATGCGGACGTCGCTTATAGCGTTTGGACTGTGCATCGGTACCATAGAAACGGTTGCGGCGGTCTTGTTTCTTGGCTTCTTCCTCTTGCTGTGCTGCTATGCGCGTCGCCTCTTCTTGGGTGTTGTGACGCTGTCGGTGGCTTGCCATGCCATCGACGCGTTCGATGCCGAAACCTGTTGCGAGGATGGTGACTTTTACCTTCTTTCCCAATTCGGGATCGACGGCCAAGCCCCACTTGATTTCGAAATCATTGCCAAACTTTGACATGAAGTCATTGACGTCGTTCATCTCCTCCATCATGAGTGATCCTGTGCCATCTTTATTGCCTGCGAAAGAGATACTGAGCAGTATTTTCTTGGAGTTGAACACGTCGTTCTCGTTGAGTAGCGGAGAGTTGAGTGCATCATCGATGGCCTTCTTGACACGACCTTCGCCTTCACCATAGCCAGTGGACATGATGGCGACACCACCGTCTTTGAGGACAGTTTTGACATCGTTGAAGTCGAGATTGATGAGTCCGTGAACGGTTATTATCTCTGCTATGGATTTTGCAGCTACAGAGAGTGTATCGTCGGCCTTGGCAAAGGCATCAAGAACGGTGAGTTCAGGATAGATTTCACGTAGTCGCTCGTTGTTAATAACCAACAGAGCATCAACATGCTTGTTCATCTCTTCTACGCCGTCGAGTGCCTGGTCGATTTTACGGTCGCCCTCGAAGCGGAAGGGTATGGTAACGATACCTACGGTAAGGATGCCCATTTCTTTAGACACGCGGGCGACGACCGGTGCTGCACCTGTACCAGTGCCACCTCCCATGCCGGCAGTAATGAAAGCCATGCGGGTGCCGTCGCTAAGCACGTTTTTGATGTCGTCAAGACTCTCCTCAGCTGCGGCGCGTGCTTTCTCTGGTCGGTTGCCCGCGCCGAGTCCCTCCTTGCCGAGTTGGAGATGCACTGGCACAGGGGAATCGTTGAGAGCCTGGTTGTCGGTATTACAGAGAACGAAGGTAACATCGTGAATACCTTCGCGATACATGTGGTTGACGGCATTACCACCGCCACCGCCCACGCCAATGACCTTGATGATACTATTCTGTTTTTCGGGTTCACCGAAATCGAGCAATATATTGTTGTCCATCATAATTATTAAAGTAAAAACGGGGTTATTCTTCTTCTTTTACTATCTCAGTAGCGGCATTTTTGAGCCAACGTCCGAACTTATTAAAAATACTATTCTGTCGACGTTCCTCTGCAAGCCGGCGTGCCTCTGCTTCAGCTTTCTCGCGAGCCTGACGCTCTTCTTCAGCTTTCTTCTGGCGCGCCTCTTCTTCGGCCTGGCGTTTCTCTTCGGCAGTACGTATGACACCTGCGGGTGTCTCGGCTGCCTGACGAGCACGTCGCTGTTCGATGGTGGTATCACCATAGGAAGGTTTCTGCGTAGCAAAGAGATCACCATTGATGTCAATATCCTGTCCGGCACAATTGATATCGCCTTTTGCCAACAAGCCCAAAACTGTATTCATGGTGCCATCGTGTGCGTTGATATCGCTGACGGTTGACGTAATTGTCTGTGTCACAAACTTAGCAATACGTATCTTGTCGATGTGGGTATAGTTTTGGAATGCTTTCTCGATGTCACGCATATTAGAACCGCCGCCGGTGAGGATAATACCACCAAGAAGCTTGTCACAGTAATCGTCAGGTACTTGGCACCAGACGTTGGCAATAATTTCCTCGAGTCGGCCTTCGACAATTTCTATGAATTTGCGAGTCTCTACCTGACGTTCAGCGTCAATAGAGTACTTCATATTGTTGTCGATATCGTTATTTTCGGTGTAAGCTGTTGCATACTTGAGCTTCATGCGCTCAGCATCAGACTCCTCCATCTGTAGCGATGCGATATCTTTAGTAATATTATTTGAACCTAGAGGGATGACTGCCAAATGGCGCAGGATGTTCTTGGAGTAAACGCTGACAGTAGTAGTGTCAGCTCCCATATCGACAAGTGCGCATCCCGAACGTCGCTCTGCCTCGGTGAGCACGCTGTCAGCCAAGGCTAAAGGAGCAAGATATAGTTCGGCAATGTTTATGCCTGCAGTCTCAAAGCACTTGTTAAGGTTCTTATAGAAAGCCTTACGTTGTAAAATATTGAGGAAGTTGCCTTCGATATGTGCGCACTGGATGCCTACGGGGTCGAGCTGATATTGCGAGTCCACTTTATACTCCTGAACGGCAGCATCGAGAATCTCCTGGTCTGGATATACCACCGACCGGTTGGCATCCATCAGTTCGACAACCATGTCTTGACTGACAACATCCTCACCAGGCATGTCCTTGGCTATGACATTGCGAATAGAACGTATGGACTGTCCACCGACACCAACATAAACCTGTTTAATAGTGGACTTCAGCTGTTTCTCCAGCTTATTGATGATTGTGGTCAGACACAGTGCAGTCTTATCAATGTTATAGACAACGCCTTTACGAATAAACGTAGAAGAGTCCTCCTTAACGCATGCCAGCACTTGAATGCTGCCGTCAAGGTTCTTGCGACCGGCAATACCGGTCATTTTGGATGAGCCTAATTCGATGGCTACGATAAAATCCTTTGGCATATATAATTCTTCTTTATTGTTAATTCAGATTGGTTGTATTTGTTTTGCTTTTTTACAAATAATCTGGTTGCTGAACTCCATGTTGATGTAGGAGTACTTGTTCCACCCAGCCTTCGAGAGCCCGTACTTGTAGAATTTCTCCAATCGGGAAAGTTTCTGTTGCAGATGATTGGGATATCCCAAATAAATGATATGATTACCTACACGGGGAACCATTTCGACGGAACCGTCGGCCAATACGTTGATTTGTTCTATTTGGTTGCCCCATAAAGGATTATCAATCAAGTAGCGGCCAATACCCGTCAAGACACGCTGAGCGTATTTGGGCTTTATGTCGCCCGTAGCAACTACAAGGTTGCTAACAAAACGTGTGGTGGGCATAATGTTGCCCTCGCTGTCGACATAGTAGTCATCGCCATTCGCGGCCTTGACACGCATGACAGGGAGTCGTTGCGAAATATTTATATGTACGTGCCCCGTCTGTGTCTTATAGCTTTGCACGGACTCTATAAACGGATTTTGGGCCAATGTCTCTTCAATCTTACGGACATTTACATCTGATATATTGTCGCCTAGAGGATACAGACGGGCTTTCTGGAGCAACAATTTTACCTCGGCAGCATTGAGGAAGCCCTTGACCTCACCCTCGTCAATATGAATATTGACCTCGGTGCAGACATCACTTGCCACATCAGGGTGGTTAAAGGCTGTGATAGCCAAAATCAAGTAAACGGCCAATAGGCAGTCTACTACGATGAATGTGATTTTGCTCCAGTTAATATTCATAGATGCTGTTATTATTTATTCATTCTATCATGACAATTTTTCTTTCAGAATTTCGGTAAGTTGAGGCACTTGATTGTCCAAATCGCCAGCACCAAGAACGATGAGCACATCAAAATCATGATTTCGAACATACTGCTGTACTTCGTCCTTACGGATGATGTGCCGCTCGATACCTGGACGCAGATGGTCATAGATGAGCTGAGAGGTAACTCCCTCTATAGGCTCTTCGCGGGCAGGATATATCTCAGTGAGTATAACCTCATCAAGCAGACTAAGTGCATCGGCAAATTCGGTAAAGAAGTCACGTGTGCGTGTATAGAGATGAGGCTGGAAAATAGCCGTAATTTTACGATCATGATAAAGTTCACGAATGCTACGTGCACTCTGGTAAATCTCCTTTGGATGGTGAGCATAGTCGCTAAGAAATACTAACCGTGAAGTCTTTATCTTGAAATCGAAGCGGCGATCAACACCTTCATAAGTTTTCATCCCCTTGCGCAACTCATCGGCAGTACACCCTGCCAGCTGCGCCATAGCCATGGCAGCTATTCCGTTCTCGATGTTGATGGGAACGGGCTGACCTAACTCGATATTTCTAACTGTTTCGATTGGCGAGATGAAATCAAACGTGATGTCACCATTCTCTATGCAGATATTCTCGGCATGGAAGTCACCCTCTGTCAAGGCATAGTCATAGCGGCGAACACCCTGTTGCAAGTTCTCCTTCATCTCCAAACCACGGTGAATGATAATGGCACCTGTGGGCTGGATGAGTTCGGTATAGTGTCGGAAACTCTCTAGATATGCCTCCTTTGTTCCATAGATATCGAGATGATCAGGGTCAGTTGAGGTGATGACAGTCATGTAGGGAGACAACCAATGGAAGGAACGGTCAAACTCATCAGCTTCAATAACTACATAATCACTATCTGAGAGAATATAATTGGTGTTGTAGTTTTTAGAAATACCACCCAAAAAGGCATTACAGTCGAGATGACTCTGGTGCATGATGTGGGCACACATGGTCGATGTAGTTGTCTTTCCATGCGTACCGGCTACACAAAGCCCCTTGTGTTCACGAGTCAAGGCTCCAAGCACTTGTGCGCGTTTCTGAATGTCAAAATTATGCTCACTGAAATACTTTAACTCCTTGTGCTCGGCAGGGATAGCAGGGGTATAGACGACCAGACAACTCTCTGGCTGTCGGCAAGCCAATGGAATTGCCTCAACGTTCTCTTCGTAGTGGATGGACATTCCTTCTTGTTCGAGCTTACGTGTCAAGGCTGTTGGAGTTTTGTCGTAGCCTGCCACAACAAGTCCCTTCTTCAGGAAATAACGAGCGATGGCACTCATACCAATACCACCCGCTCCTACAAAATAGACTGCTTTTATATCTTTAATCTCCATTGTTTGCTAATTTAATGACTTCCTTGGCGATTATCTCTGCCGAGTTAGGCACCGCCATTTTGAGGATATTCTCACTAAGATTCTTCAGTTTTGCATCGTCACAAACAGTCTTTATTGCCAATGGTAGTAGCGTATCCTTGGCTTCGGCATCCTTGACGTAAAGAGCTGCTTGACGATTAACCAATGCCAAAGCGTTCTTGGTCTGATGGTCTTCAGCCACATTAGGAGAGGGCACTAGAACAACGGGTTTCCCTAAGAGACAGAACTCACTGATAGAACCTGCTCCGGCACGACTGATAATGAGATCGGCTGCCTTATAAGCTGTAGCTATGTCGCTGATAAAATCCATTACCTTAAGGTTATCAGGACAAACAACTTCGTCAAGTTTTTTAACAATAGCGGCATTATAGTAACTGCCCGTTTGCCAAATAAATTGTACGTGATTGTTGACACGGAGCTTGTCCAAATGGTTTAAGACGCTTTCGTTGATGGTACGGGCCCCCAAACTGCCGCCCACCAATAGAATGGTCTTTTTTTGAGGGTCTAGTCCGAAGGAGCGAACGGCATTCTCACGAGTAACAGTATTATCGAGCAACTGCTGACGAACCGGATTGCCCGTCAACATAATTTTATTAGCTGGGAAGAAACGCTCCATGCCTTCATAAGCGACGCATATTTTGGCAGCCTTTGCACCCAGTGTTTTATTCGCCAACCCTGCATAACTGTTTTGTTCTTGTATCAGCGTTGGTATTCCTAAACTGTTGGCTGCACCTAAGGCTGCACTGCTGGCATAACCGCCAACACCTACTGCAACCTGCGGCTTAAAAGATTTTAATAAATCTTTTGCAATCCACTTGCTTCTGAGGTAGTCAAGGGCAACTCCGAAGTTACCCGGCTTCCACAATGGACGAAGGAAACCGCGAATGGGAAGACCCTGAATGTCGTAACCGGCAGCTGGTACACGTTGCATCTCCATACGGCCCAATGCACCAACAAATAAAATATTGGCATCAGGACATATTGCTCTTATGGCATTAGCAATAGATATGGCTGGAAAGATGTGACCTCCCGTTCCGCCACCACTAATTACAACTCTTAATTCTTTACTCATATACCTTATTTATATATAATGCCTTGCAAAGGTAATCATTTTCTATGAAATCAAAACATCTTTTGGATCTTTTTCTTTCTCTTTCTTAATTTTTGCAGATCGGCTAACGCTCAAAACGGTACCAATATAAGCACAATTGATAATCGTCGAAGTTCCACCCTTAGAGATGAGCGGCAACGGTTGACCTGTAACTGGCGCCAATCCCACAGCAACCATCATGTTAAAAGTAGCCTGAATGACTAACAAAAGGCCCAATCCCATACACAGAAAAGCCGGGAAGTTGTTTTCACATCGGCTGGCGATGCGAGCACAGCGATAGAGGAGGATAATGTATAAGAAAGCTACAAAGGCTGCGCCCACAATTCCCAACTCCTCAATTATAATAGCATAAATGAAGTCAGAGAATGCCTGGGCAAGGAAGTCACGCTCCACCGACTGGCCAGGTCCTTTACCGACGACACCACTCGAAACAATAGCTATATTGGCATGTGCCACTTGAGCATCCTTGTCAAGATCATACTTTTGGGGAGATACATCATCCTTTCCAAACTTCAGAATACGGCTCTTCCATGTATCTGCTCGGTGGAGCATTTTCTCGATTTTACTCTTTGCTTTCTTGGGTTGATCAACATGTTCAATATTCGTCAGAAGACGCTCTTCTTCGCTGACTTCATGCCCCACCAGCATTATCATCGTGATAGCGAATACACCCATCACAACGAGAATACCCACCAGTTTCCCCAACTGACGCAGCGGTACTAGTCCGATGAACATCATCAAGATGACAACGGCGAAAAGTAATGCAGCAGTAGACAAATTTTCAACACCAATCATAGCACAAGTAGGAATGGTGATCCACAATATCCACTTAAATGCCTGTCGGTCCGCTCCATTATCTCGCTGCATAGCAGCTAAGATTTGTGCGACAGCAAGCACAATGGTCCCCTTTGCAATTTCAGACGGCTGTATAGTGAACCCCAGAATGCTGATCCAACGGCTAGCATCGTTAGTGCTCTTGCCGCCACCAAACATCACGATAAGCAGCAACAGAAACGTTAGTAATAGCAAAAAAGGTGTCATTAGCTTAAAGTAACGACAGGGAATATTCAGTGTGATGACAGCCACAACAACCCCCACAATAATGGTGCCTGTATGATAAGCAATTGGGCCTACATAATTATGGCTCTTATAGGTCAGCCCACTGGAAGCTGAGAAGACCTCTACAATACTTATCATGCAGAGGAAAAAGAATACCATCCAAATTACTTTATCGCCTTTGAAGATATTGCCTATTTTTTTATTCATATTGTCATCTTTTTTATGAGGTTTACTCAAGGCTTTATCTAAGCCTTGCTATAGATTTCGTGCCAACTCTTTGAATTGCTCACCTCGGTCTTCCATGTTCTTAAACAAGTCGAAAGAAGCACAGCAGGGAGAAAGGAGTACTGTCATACCTGGTTCGGCCATTTCGTAACAAGCCGCAATACACTCTTTCATGGAATGTGTATCACGAACGGGTATACCCAACTGATCAAAGTTTTCGTGTAACTTTTGGTTGTCAACACCGAGGTAGACTAGTCCAGCACATTTCTCCTTTATTAAGGGTTTAATGGGAGTATAGTCATTACCCTTATCCTTACCCCCGACAATAAGGATGGTCTTAGTCTTCATTGAATCCAACGCATACCAACAAGCATCGACATTAGTAGCTTTGGAGTCGTTGATATATTGTACGCCACGAACCACACAAACCTTTTCAAGACGGTGCTCTACACCTGGGAAATCGCTTAGCGATTGACGTATGACCTCCTTCTTGATGCCGGCAACATTGGTGGCAATGCCAGCTGCCAGCGAGTTATAGATATTGTGCTTACCTGTTAGGCTCAGTGACTCCTGCTCCATGTTAAAAGGTGTTGGCTCTTCCAAGACGTATTGGCCTGACTCGATATAACCAATGCTACCCTTTTCCTTGAGTTCAGAGAACGGATACTGGATAGCTTTGATATCGTACTTCTCCAACTCTCTCTTAATAACAGGGTCATCGTTCCAATAGATGAATGCATCCTGTGATGTTTGATTCTGGATAATACGCATTTTTGAGTCAACATAGTTTTGCATCTTGAATTCATATCGATCAAGGTGGTCAGGTGTAATATTAAGCAGAATAGCTATATTGGCTCTAAAATCATACATATTGTCGAGTTGGAAAGAACTGAGTTCAATAATATAATACTCGTGCGGATCTTCTGCCACCTGTAAAGCCAGTGAATTACCTATATTACCTGCTAATCCGACATCGTAACCGGCAGCCTTGAAAATGTGATAAATAAGACTTGTGGTCGTAGTTTTTCCGTTAGAACCCGTAATGCAAATCATTTTCGAGTCAGTATAACGACCAGCAAACTCTATCTCGCTGATGATATGGATGCCCTTCTCCTTGATTTTGACAATTATGGGAGCGGTATCAGGAATGCCTGGACTCTTGATGACTTCGTCAACATCAAGAATCTTTTCTTCGGTATGATGACACTCCTCCCAGATTATATGATGATCGTCCATCATTTTTTTGTACTTGTCTGCAATTTTTGACATGTCGCTGACAAATACATCAAAACCTTGTTTTATAGCGAGAACAGCAGCACCTGCACCGCTTTCTCCTGCTCCTAATATGGCTATCTTGCTCATCTTACTTTCAATGTTATAATTGTTAATGCCGCTAATATAATGGTGGTAATCCAGAAACGTATTGTTATTTTTGACTCGTGAAAAGGTCGGTGTGGCCAGCCTTTTAGTATATAGCTACTGGTAGCATCGAGTTGAGAATCAAGTTTGCGGAAAGTATCGTGAATAGGTGTAGCGCGGAATACACGGACACGCTTGCCTTTTTTCTTCTGTATTTTAAACCACTGAGTCTGGATAATAACACTTAGGCTCTCGACAAAAAAGATACCACAGAGAATGGGAAGCATCAGTTCCTTGTGAATTATAACGGCACAGACACCGATAATGCCACCAATAGTCAGCGAGCCCGTATCACCCATAAACACTTGGGCTGGATAAGCGTTATACCACAGGAAGCCTATCATTGCACCTATAAAGGCACTAAGGAACACTACCAGTTCTTGTGAGCCCGGAATGTACATAATATCGAAGTAGGCAGCATAGACAATATGTGATGACACATAGGAAAAGACGAGTAACGCCACACCAATGATGGCTGAATTTCCTGCACACATGCCATCCATGCCATCGTTCAGGTTAGCTCCATTGGAAACAGCAGTCACAACTATAATGGTCATGATGACAAACAAAACCCATCCTCCTGCAACTTTATATTCACCTAGAAATGACATTACATCAGAATAGTTCAGATTGTGATTCTTGATGAATGGGATTGTGGTTTGCAGAGATTTCACCATCTCTGGTTTATGCTTCACCACAATCTGCTGATTCTGCTGAAACTCTGTGACATTTTCGCGAACCACGGCATCAGGGCTGAGCCATAGAGTCAAGCCGACGATGAAGCCGATTGAGACCTGACCTACAATCTTATAGATACCCTTCAACCCCTCCTTGTTCTTACGGAAAATTTTGATATAATCGTCCATAAACCCCAAAAAACCGAGCCATACGGTAGTCACAATCATTAGCACCAGATAGATGTTTCGCATTCGCCCAAGTAAAAGAACGGGCACTAAAATACTGACAATGATAATGATACCACCCATCGTCGGCACACCTTTTTTCTCTATACCAAAAGGGTCGATGCTAGGGTCACGAGCCGTTTCTGATATGTTACGTCGCTTCATCCACTTGATGTAATACTCACCAAACCAAGCCGAAATAACCAACGACAGTATTAACGCCAACAATGCGCGAAATGAGATGTACGACCAAATATGTGCTCCAGGAATGTCGTACTGCTCAAGAAATCGAAAAATATAGTATAACATTATAATCTATTTTTTTTGATTCGATAATGTGATATTTCTATGCGTTGAAAATTTCACGAACTATTTCGCGATCATCAAAATGATATTTGACACCTTTGATTTCTTGGTAGTCCTCATGACCCTTTCCAGCAATAAGGATGACATCACCCTTATCTGCCATCATGCAAGCCGTGCGAATAGCTTCTCTGCGGTCAACGATGCTCACCACCTTCTTCATTTGCTTCTGCCCTAATCCTGCCAACATGTCATTAATGATATCTTGAGGTTCCTCGAAGCGAGGATTGTCACTAGTGATGATAACACGACTACTCTGTTTAACAGCCTCTTGTGCCATCAACGGACGCTTCCCTTTATCACGATTACCACCAGCTCCGCAAACAGTAATTACTTTTCCTTGCTTACCTTCTAGTACTTCATGGATGGCATTAAGCACATTCTCCAAAGCATCGGGGGTATGGGCATAATCTACAATCGCCGTTATTCCGCTCTCTGAGCGAATAGGTTCCAAACGTCCTGCTACACTTTTCAATGTACTCATTATCAAAAGGATGTCATCTGGATTCTTACCCAACATGACTGCAGCTCCATAAACAGCCAGCAAATTAGAGACATTGAACTTTCCAATGAACTGGACTCCGACTTCACGCCCGTCAATCTCAAGATACATACCTTCGAAATGACACTCGATGATACGGGCACGGAAATCAGCCATCTGACGAATGGAATATGTTTTCACCACTGCTTTCGTATTCTGCACCATGACACTACCGTTTTTGTCATCAGCATTAATAATGGCAAATGCATCTTTCGACAGTCCATCGAAGAAAGCCTTCTTTGCATCACGATAGTTCTCAAATGTCTTATGGTAATCCAGATGGTCACGTGTAAGGTTAGTGAACAAACCACCTACGAACTGCAGACCTCCGATGCGCTTTTGAGAAATAGCGTGGCTGGAGCATTCCATAAAGGCATACTCACAGCCTGCCTCAACCATTTTCGCAAGCAACCTATTCAATTCTATAGGGTCGGGAGTTGTATGGTCTGCCGGTACGGCTTCATCCTCAATATAGTTGCATACTGTTGACAGCAAACCGCACTTATGGCCAAACTTCCGAAACATATTATATAATAAGGTTGCGATTGTCGTCTTGCCATTAGTGCCTGTCACTCCAACCAATTTCAAATGTTTAGATGGCTCACCATAGAAGACTGTTGCAACATGCCCTACAGCCTCTTCGGTTGAGGAAACTTGTATATATACTACGCTTTGCAGACGCTCTTCCGGCAACGCTTCACATAAAACGGCAGAAGCACCCTGCTCAATAGCTTTGGGGATAAAACGATGTCCATCTGTCTGTGTGCCTTTAATAGCAACAAAGAGGTGACCTTTTCCCACCTTGCGTGAATCAATATCCACGCCTGTAATGTCTGTCTCGACATCACCAACGACGTCGAGAGGTTTGACATACTTCAGCAGTTCGATGAGTTTCATATTCTTTATAATTTATTCTAACGTCAAAATACACTCACAACCCTTTAAGGCTTGCTTGCCGCTTGGGAGGCTCTGTTTCACCACTTTTCCGCGTCCATGGAGTTTGACACGAAGGCCTAAACTCTCTAATAGGTATACTGCATCGCGAGCTCCCATACCTGTAACATCTGGTATTAACTTGTTGTTACTAGCGGTTTTCTTTAGCACAACTTTGTTGGCCTGACTTTCTGCCGTACCCCAAATCGGTGTGTCATAAACATACGAGGTTCCCCAATGGCTATTTGTGGCGATGCCCAACTCTGACAATACTTGACTTGCAGCGACGATGTTTCCGTCCTTCACATCAGGAATGACTACAGACTGTGCATCGCGAGCATCGTCTACGCTCACCTTAAGTTGCCGAGCCATGACTCCCTCAGCTATATGATGGAAAACGAGACCACTCATGCCACCACCAGACGCTGGTAGTCCCGACTTTTTCAAACAGACGATACAAGTGTATTGAGGATTTTCAGAAGGGAAGTAGCCCGCAAACGACAACCAGTAGCGTGTTACCCCTGAGTGATAACCGCCAAACTCGTCCGCGACCTGTGCAGTTCCTGTCTTTCCTGAAACATGGAAGAGATTTGACCCTGCCCTCTTTCCCAAGCCCTGACTAACGACATGACGCAATATGGTTTGCATCGTCTTCAAGGCTTTGGGTTTGGCAATACGTTCTTTGATGACTTGAGGTTCAAATTCCATGATGGTTTCACCATTTTTAATCACTTTCTTGACAAAACGTGGACGCATCATCTTGCCATTATTGGCAATGGCATTGTAGAATGTCACCGTATTTATTGGAGCTATCTGAGTCTCGTAGCCAATAGACATCCAAGGCAATGTGGTTTTACTCCAAAATTTAGAACGGTCTGTCGTCTTTGTGTCCGGCATGCGGATGTTAGGTTTCTGATAACCCACCAATGGTATCTGCAGGTCTTCGGCGATGCCAACACGATAAAGTCCCTTAACGTAACGAGTTGGGTCATTACCATAAAACCGATCTATTACATGACTCACTCCAATATTCGAGCTAACCTCTAAAGTACGAGCTACATTAATGTCACCATATCCGCCACGTCGCCAGTTATGGTCCTTCATCCAACGTCCATGCATTTGCTGCACACCGCTACCTGTATGAATTACATAGCTGGTGTCTACCACCTCATCGTCTAAGGCTACCAGGAACGAGGCCACCTTAAACACGGATCCTGGTTCGCAACGATAGCTAATGGCAGAGTTAACAGCTTCGGCATAATAGGGATTGCCCTGACTATCATAGAAACGCATGAGGTTAACTATTGCTTTGATATCGCCCGTTTCAACCTCCATCAGAATAGCGACACCAAGTTCGCCGTTTATAGATTTCAGTTCATCCATTACAGCACGTTCAGCCAGATCTTGCATATTGACATCAATAGTAGTCACAATATCAGCGCCGTCAGTAGGCAGCGTAACGGGGATATTCATATATTTGTTCAACACCTTACGACGTCCTGTAATTCCTGGTGTTCCACGCAATATAGAGTCGTAACTTAGCTCTAAGCCGAAATACGCCGAGTCTTTGTCGCCATACAGACCGCCCATAGTTCGCATGGCAAGTGTTCCAAAGGGTCTGTTGCGTGACACAAACTCTTCTTCATGGAAACCACTCTTATACTTCGGCATATTAAAGAAGGGTAGTTTCTGTACCTCCTTATATGTATTATAGTTTATACGCCGTTTCCAAATCGGCCAGTGGCGTGCACCTTTAGTACCGTTCTTCAACGTCTTAAGGCGACCTGCTTCCAAGTGTTGTTTAAATTCTTCCGCAGTCTTACTAGGGAAAATGGCGGCTAAGCCGTCACATACAGAGTCAATCTTATCCTGCCACAACGAGTCTCCTTTTTCAAAGGCTGCAGCCTGGAAATCCATAAATATACGATATTCTGGAATAGTGCTAGCCATCAACTGACCATCGCCACTTAGGATGTTGCCACGAGTAGGCTTCACAACAACGCTATCACGTTTCAGGCGGTCAGCGACCTCTGTCCAGTACTGTTTCTTAACTGTCATGATGTAGAAGGCCTTGCCAATAACGGCAACACCAACGAGTGTCAGCACCAATGCTATCATCATGTAGCGAGGCATTACTTTATCATTGTTAAACTTGCTCACCTGGACTTTTTACAGTTTTATTATTATAATATTTATTCTGTCACTTGAATGATGTAAGGCGGCTGGTCGGCTTGATGCAACAACGAGTCATTGCTTTGTTTTAAGATGTCAAGTACGTGGCTTTCACGACACTTTTCTGTAAGTGTACTTGACGAAGATAGTGCCTTAAACTTTGCATCCTTCAGCTGCTCTTCCATTCTGTCAATGGTCAACATATCCTGCTGACACTGATAGCGAAAAGCAACATAGATAATTGTAAAAAAAACAATAAGAACGAAGAGCCATATCTGCGAACGAACCATCTGCGTACTCAACAAGTCGCCACCCAAAATAGTACGCAACGACAAATGCTGCGACGGTCTCGGGTCCTCCTCCGTCGCTGTCTCCTCTATCTTTTTCAAAGCCTCTTTCAGTTTGCTGTCTGCTGACAGGCCTGCCTCTTCATTCAGTCCATCCTGTCCAACAGCAACTTCCTCCAAAGCCTCTATTTCCTTGTTGTTATCTGTCATATAACTTCTATATACGTTCTGCTATTCTCAGTTTCGCACTTCTACTACGTGGATTGCCTTGTATTTCTTCGTCAGTCGGCGTAATTACTTTGTTGACAAGACGGAAAGGGGAATTCACCCTGCCATAGAAGTCTTGCTCCACCCTACCTTCCACATTTCCCGCTTTCATAACGTTCTTCACCATACGATCCTCCAAGGAGTGATAAGTAATAACGCTCAAGCGGCCTCCCTTACATAGCAATTGCGTAACGCCTTTAAGCATGTCGCGCAAGGCATCCATTTCATGATTAACCTCAATACGCAGAGCTTGATAAACTTTTGCAAGTTCTTTCTTTTCACGCTCTGCACTTAACTGTGCCTCCAATATCTTTCCAAAGTCCGCAGTTGTTTTTATCGTTTGTTGGCGACGCGCCAAACTCACTGCTCTTGCTAACCGACGGGCATTCTTTAGTTCACCATTAAGAAAGAATATGTCTGCTAACCGCTCTTCACTATAAGTATTCAAAACGTCGGCCGCCGTAAGTCCTGCACGCTTATTCATACGCATATCCAGCGGAGCATCGCTAAAGCGGAAAGAGAACCCGCGTGTCTCATCATCGAAATGGTGACTCGAAACTCCCAAATCAGCTAAAATGCCATCTATGCACTCAATCCCGTAATATGACATCCAATTGGCAACATACCTAAAGTTACTCCTAACAAAGGTAAATCTATCATCCACCAACGCGTTTTTTTCTGCATCGCCATCTTGGTCGAAACCATACAGGTGACCTTTCTCACCCAACCGCTTGAGTATCTCTTTGGAATGTCCGCCCCCACCAAAAGTCAAATCAACATAAACCCCATCGGGCCGAATAGCCAGCCCGTCAATGCTCTCTTTTAGGAGAACAGGTACGTGATATGTCTCTGCTGTCACTATCATGACGGTTACTGATTAACTATCGCAGAATTGTCACTCTCAAGCTCGGGGCCTGCCATCAACTCTTCCAGCGCTATTTCGAAATCCTCAGCAGCCATCCGTTGTTGTTCGGCTTTCTGACCGCTCCAAATCTCTATAGCGTCACCCATACCAACAAACTTAACATCCTGCTCTATGCCAGCCATACGTTGATAGCGTTTGGGTATCAGAAAACGCCCATTGCCATCAAGCGTTAAAATTTCCACTTCGCTAACAAACTGACGGAATACTTGTTGGTGCTGCTTATTCCACCGATTGAGACGTCGGCGCAACAAATCCATTTGTTCGTTCCACACCGATTCAGGATAAAGCACCAGACAAGGTTGGAACACGTCTTTACGCATCACCAAGCGCTCCTCACCGCCAGTTTGTAACTGCTTGCGGAAAAGAGCTGGCAGGAAGGCGCGTCCTTTCGTGTCTATTTTTGCCTCTATATTTCCTAAAAAACGCATGTGTACTTTAATATAAATTGGATTC
Source organism: uncultured Prevotella sp. (assembly GCA_946540105.1). Lineage (GTDB taxonomy): Bacteria > Bacteroidota > Bacteroidia > Bacteroidales > Bacteroidaceae > Prevotella. The sequence goes on from CAMNIA010000001.1 coordinate 17,247, forward strand.
GACTGCAAAGGTAGGTATTTTTCGCCACAATTCCCCACTTTTCTCCACTTTTTTTAGTGAATAAAGTTTAAAATTCCTATTTGCAAGTCAAAAGCAACTGAAACACAGCTATTTAGGATCATACTAGAATGTGGGGTGTTATCTATTTGAAAGGCATTCCGAAATATGCTACCTTTCTTTAATCAGTACCTTACGAATACAAGCAAAAACCGTCTATAAAACCGTCTTACATGACTTTTTTGCACAAAATTTCTTAAAGGGTGTGTTTTTTCTCATCATTTTTCCGTATATTTGCAGGCTGTTAGCGAAAGATGAGAGAAATGGGACAAGTTACAAAGAAAACCATTGACATTGATCAGATACTTAAAAACAAGATGGGCAACGGAGCAAAATGGGTGCCTGGTTTCCTGGTATCCTGGCTGAAACGTATCGCACATCAAGATCAAGTAAATGAATTCCTTTGGGAATCGAGTGATAAAGTTGGCACACCTTGGCTTGAAGCCTGTGTCGAATATCTTCAAATGACACTAAACATTGAAGGTTTAGAGCATCTGCCCAGCAAAAACGACGGGAAGCGATACACCTTCGTATCCAACCACCCTTTAGGGGGAGCCGATGGTGTTGCACTTGGCGCCATTATAGGGCGTCACTACGACAGCCAATTTCGCTATTTGGTTAACGACCTTCTTATGTATCTTCCCGGCTTAGCTCCACTCTGCATTCCTATCAACAAGACAGGACATCAGAGCAGAAACTTTCCAGAAATGGTTAAGGCTGGTTTCGAGAGCAAAAACCACATGCTGATGTTCCCTGCTGGCATATGCTCACGACGTCGAGGGAAAGAGATCAAAGATATACCATGGTCAAAGACGTTCATCTCAAAGAGCGTTGAATATCAGCGAGATGTCGTACCCATTCATTTCGAGGGAGAGAACTCTAATTTCTTCTATCGGTTGGCTAATTTCTCAGATAAATACATGCCTTTCAATTTGGCCATGCTCTTCCTCGTTGACGAAATGTATAAAAACGTAGGGAAGACCTTCCGCGTAGCTATAGGAGAGCCCATCCCTTGGCAAACCTTTGACAAGAGCAAGACCCCACTAGAATGGGCTCAATATGTTCAAGACAGGGTATATACTTTATAACGTAAAAAACAACACAACATACCAAAAAACGGCAAACAACATGGAACAACCCATCATTGCACCGATTCCCAAAGAAGTCCTCAAGAGTGAGCTAACTCCAGACAAGCAGTTGCGAATGACTAATAAAAGCCATAATGAAATCTACGTCATTACTGCACACAACGCACCAAATGTAATGCAAGAGATTGGTCGTCTGCGTGAAATTGCTTTCCGCGAAGCAGGTGGAGGAACCGGTAAGGCTACAGACATTGATGAATTTGACATCTCGGCTAATTGCTACAAGCAACTCATTGTTTGGAATCCAGAGCATGAGGAAATCATTGGTGGTTATCGCTATTTATTAGGAACCGATTGGGAATACGATGAGAAAGGTCAGCCTATTTTGGCCACCAGCCATATGTTCCATTTCTCTGAAAAATTTATCAAGGAATACGCTCCCTTGACTGTTGAATTAGGCCGTTCGTTTGTATCGTTACCGTATCAGTCATCGCGAATGGGTGCCAAGAGCCTTTTTGCCTTAGACAACCTTTGGGATGGACTTGGTGCAATCAGTGTCATCCGTCCCAATGTAAAATATTACTTTGGCAAGATGACGATGTACCCCAGCTACATCCGCAAAGGGCGCGATATGATACTGTATTTCCTAAAAAAACACTTCAACGACAAGGAGAACCTCATCATCCCGTTGAAACCTCTAAAAATCGAAACTGACGAACAGGAATTAGAGAAACTGTTTTGCAAAGACGACTTTAAAGAAGACTACCGCATTCTGAATGGCGAGATACGCAAATTGGGGTATAACATTCCGCCATTGGTGAACGCGTACATGAGTCTTTCTCCTACCATGAAACTTTTTGGAACAGCCATCAATTACGGATTTGGCGACGTCGAAGAGACAGGAATCCTTATCAATGTAGATGAGATATGGGAGGAGAAGCGTAAGCGCCACATTGATTCATTTATGCAGGAGCACCGTGATGAAATTACAATAACATCGGGGGCTAACAATATTATCTATAAGCCCAAAGACAGAAAATGACCCAGACGCATTATTATCAAGTAGCTAATCACACTTTCTCACTTGAGTTTCCTGACAGCGAGAGGGTTGTCGATGAAATGGAACAATATTCTTCTTTTTCCGTTTCACCGACCAACGAAATTGTCTTTTCAATACGCATTGTCCAGAAGGAGGAATTTCCCATCCTGAATGACATTACCGTTGAACTACACCAAGACGACGACGGTTCACAAATTTTGGCAGGCCATGCCGCAGGACTCCCTTACTTTGAATTCCAATTATGGGGTCGTTGCGCTGCTCGCATGTTAACCAACAAGCAATACACAGAAGCAACGGTTTTATTGGTTGACGAACCGCTGTTTGGCATCAACAATGCCATAATGGTACTTTACGCCTTGTCAACAGCCAGCAAGCAGACAGCGCTTTTCCACTCTTCTGTTGTCAGTCATCATGGGCATGGCTACATGTTTTTAGGCAAAAGTGGAACAGGAAAAAGTACCCACTCGAGTTTATGGCTAAAACACATTGAAGGTTGCCACCTCGTGAATGACGACAATCCTGTAGTGCGACGCCTTCCCGATGGCTTTTATGTCTTCGGTTCACCTTGGAGTGGCAAGACGCCGTGTTACCGCAATGTCAGCTTCCCTATTGGTGGCATCGTTCAACTCTCGCAAGCTCCCTACAACAAGATAGAACGCCTACGGCCTTTGGCTGCCTATGCAGCCTTAGTTCCCTCTATCTCTGGTAAGCGTTGGGACAAAGATATTGCCGAAGGACTGCATGAAACCGAAAACATGATGGCAGGCGAGATTCCCGTTTGGCACCTTGAGTGCCTACCCAATGAAGAAGCAGCTCATGTCTGCCAGCAGGCAGTAGAACGATAGGCGATGATTAGCGACAATGAAATTATAAGCAATGCCATTAAGCTGGTGAACGAAGGGTTGCGTGTTACCTTTCCTGTAAAGGGATATAGCATGCTTCCATTTATTATTGGCAGCAAGGAAAGCGTAGATCTTGTAAAGCCTGAAAACTTGCGTGTAGGTCACATAGTTCTTGCATGGGTAGAGGGTTGTCGCTATGTAGTGCATCGCATTATCAGCATTGAAGGCCGTCAGGTAACACTAATGGGTGACGGGAATATTGCAGGAGTGGAGCACTGCCAACTCTGTGACGTTGCAGCGCTGGCAATCTGCGTGGTGACGCCTAAAGGTAAGCACCACCCGTTGTACACCCCTTGGCGCATGAAGGCAAGTCGATTGTGGTGGAGACTTCTCCCTATTCGCCGTTGGATTTTAGCCATTTACCGAAGAACATGGTTGAAGTTTCTAACCTAAATTCTGTGGAATTCTTAAAAACTGAATAATATGAAACAAAAGGAAGGATTTGTACTGCGCCAGGTCTGTGGCGAAAATGTCATTGTCGGCGAGGGCTTAGGAACGATTGATTTTGGCAAGCTCATCAGCCTGAACGAGACGGCAGCTTGGCTGTGGAAAAAAGCCGGTAAAATGGGCGATTTTGACATTGAAAGCCTCACCGATGCCCTCTGCGAGGAATACGAAGTCAGCAAAGAAAAAGCGTACAAGGATGTACAGAAGATGGTCAACCAGTGGCAAGAGCTGAAGATCGTTGAATGAAATATATTGCGTGGATATGGCGTAACATGGCTGGCATCAGGTGGAACACCCTGGTGCGCATCGTTGCCGGCATCTCACAGGTGATGCTGGGACTGTTTATGATATGGCTTAGCAAGCAATTCATAGACATCACTATCCGAACAGGGTCTGACGACGACATTATCAAGATGGTTATCATGCTGGTGAGCACTGTGGTGATTGGCATCTTGCTGCGCCAGTTTTATTACTACATGACCACCAAGGCTTCCACTCAGCAGTCGAATTCCATCCGTCTACGCGTCTTCAGCAGTCTTTTTCGTCGTCAAATGTTTGAAGACCAACTACACTCAGGAGATGTCACCTCACGCCTTTCGAAAGATATTGACACCGTAGCGAATGTTACCACAACACTGCTACCGCAATTTGTGGTCACAACCACTCAGTTGACGGGTGCCTTCTTGCTGATGTACTCTATGGATGCACGGTTGGCGCTTGTGCTCTTGTTCATCACCCCGCTTGTGGTAGGCTTTGGCAAGATGTTTGCACGTCGTCTTCGCGAGATGACGTTGGACATCCGACAACAGGAAAGCATTATCCAAATGCAGGTGCAAGAGGGCATGGAGCACAATGCCGTATTGCGCTCTTTAGGAAGTGAGCAATGGGTAACAGAACGTCTAAGCAACCAACAAGATCAACTGATGGGGCGTGTTCTCAAGCGCACACGCTTTACTGTCATCAGCCGTCTGTTGCTGGGCTTTACTTTCAGCCTTGGTTATCTCTTGGCTTTTATCTGGGGCGGGTTGCAACTGCGCAGTGGAGTCATCACCTTTGGCGTGATGACCAGTTTCCTCCAACTCGTTGGTCAGATACAGCACCCCATCCTCAACCTTCTCAACATGCTGCCCAGTTTCTTTTACGCCACTGCCAGCATTGACCGTTTGGAAGAATTAGAGCAGTCAGAAGCTAAGGAAGCATTGTCGAAAGACAAAGAACCGACTCAAGATAAAAATGGTCTGCAGCACCTTTCGCCCTCTTCCGTCATTGGACTTAGCGTACGTCACGTCACGTTTTGCTATGCCACAGGCGACCGCCCTGTCTTACAAGACTTCAGCCACACCTTCGAACCTGGAAGCAAGACTGCCATTATGGGACCAACAGGAATTGGAAAGACAACGCTATTCCGTTTGATTCTAAGTTTCATTGCTCCCAATGCCGGTGAAATCGAGCTTTTCGACACTTCAGGACATCACTTGCCCGTCAATGAAGAGACGCGCCGTCACTTCGTTTTCGTGCCTCAAGGTAACACACTGATGAGTGGTTCTGTGCGATACAACTTACAGTTAGCTCGCCCAGAGGCTACCGATGACGAGTTGCGTCAAGTGCTGCACGTCGCGATGGCGGACTTCGTCTATGAGCTGCCCGACGGCATTGACACTGTATTAGGCGAACGGGGCATCGGGTTAAGCGAAGGTCAGGCCCAGCGCATTGCTATTGCCCGTGGTCTTCTACGACCTGGAAACATCCTGTTGCTTGACGAGATTAGTTCTTCGCTCGATGAACAGACCGAGCAAACGCTGTTCAGTCGTCTTTTCGACTTCTGTCATGACAAAACAATGCTCTTCATTACCCACCGTCCTGCCGTCAGCAATTTATGCAACGATGTCATTCGCCTGAAGTAGCTTCCTGTGCTACGCATACAATAAAAAACGGCTTACAGCGTTATTTATATCGTGCTTAAGCAAAAAATTACCATAACGCTATGGCTCCTATTGCTAACTTTGTTTGCTTACGGACAGCAGGAACCGCACTTCGCCCACTATTGGGCGATGGAGCCTTCGTTTAACCCCGCAGCAGCCGGAAAGGCACCTGTCATCAACGTGACTGGAGCCTACGCCATGACGCTGACGGGTTTTGAGAATGCCCCCAAGACGATGTACGCCGGAGCCGACATGCCCATCCGCCTGTTTAATCATTTTCATGGCGTCGGCGTACAGATTATGAGCGACCAGTTAGGTTTGTTCACCCACCAGCGACTGGTATTGCAATACAACTATAAAATGAATTTGCTGGGAGGCACGCTGAGTACGGGCATTCAGATAGGCATGCTGAGCGAGAAGTTCAAAGGTAGCAGCCTGGATTTGGAAGTATCTGAAGACCCCGTATTTACAAATACCGATGTCTCTGGAGTCGCCTTTGACGTTTCGGCCGGTCTGTACTATCAGCATCGCGACTGGTATGCCGGCGTCTCCGCCTTACGCCTTACTGCACCTAAAATTGACTTGGGTGAACGCTCCATTCTGAGCATTAGCAGAACATATTATTTGACGGGCGGATACAATATTAAGCTCAGAAATCCGTTCATAACAATACACCCCTCTGTCTTTGGAACGTACGACGGAACGAACTACAGAGTGGATGTGACAGCCCGTGTGAAGTACACGCACGACAAGAAAATGCTCTATGCCGGAGTAGCCTACAGTCCCAACAACTCTGTCACGGCACTCATCGGCGGAAACTTCCACGGCATAAGTCTGGGCTATGCCTATGAAGCCTACACCTCAGTGCTCAAGCTAGGCAACGGCAGCCATGAGATTTTCGTGGGTTACCAGACGACGCTAAACTTCCAGAAGCGAGGGCGTAACAGACATCAAAGTGTGAGAATACTATAATAATAATGTATATGAAGAAACTAACAAGTATAGTGCTCTGTGCGATGACTTTAGTCTTGCTGTCGGCATGTTTCGGCAGCAAGAAAGCTACGTCAGCGGGCGGAGAAGTGACAGGCGTGGGCGGTCGCTCCTTCAAGGAGCCAGCCCCCTATGGCATGACGCTGATTAAGCGCGGCCACCTGAAAATGGGTATTGACAAGCAAGACTCCCTGTGGGGTAAGCAAACGCCTGTAAGAGACATCTCTGTCGAGGGATTCTGGATGGACGAGCGTGAAGTCACCAACTCCATGTACCGTCAGTTCGTGATGTATGTGCGCGACTCCATCCTGCGTGAGCGTCTGGCTGACCCCGCATATGGTGGTGACGAGACCTACAAGATTGAGGAGGACAAGAACGGCGACCCCGTGAAACCCCACCTGAACTGGAAGAAACAACTGCCGCGTAAGCCTAACGAAGACGAGCAGCGTGCCATCGAGAGCCTCTACACTATGAATCCTGTGACTGGCGAGCGCATGCTCGATTGGCGACAGATGAACTACCGTTATGAGGTGTATGACTACACGGAGGCTGCTAAGCGTAAGTATCGCCTGACACACGCTGAGCGAGTGCTGAATACCGACATCCGCGAGAATCCCAATGAGAAGATATGGATTTCTAAGGATACCGCATACATCAACGATGAAGGCCAGATAGTCCGTGAGACCATCAACCGCGAACATACGGGTCCTTGGGACTTCCTGAATACCTATATTATAAATATCTATCCCGACACAACATGCTGGGTAAACGATTTCCCCAACGCCGAGAACGAGAGTTACATGCGCTATTACTTCTCCAATGCAGCCTATAACGATTATCCTGTCGTGGGTGTGACGTGGGAACAAGCCAATGCCTTCTGTGCTTGGCGTACGGAGTATCTACTGCGCGGACTGGGACCTGCGGCACGCTTTGTGCAGCGCTACCGTCTGCCGACTGAAGCCGAATGGGAATATGCCGCACGTGGGAAAGACCAGAACGAGTTCCCTTGGGAGAATCAGGACGTCATGAATGGCAATGGCTGCTTCTTTGCCAACTTCAAACCTGACAACGGCAACTACACCAAGGACGGCAACCTCATCACCAGTCGCACAGGTATCTACTCGGCTAACTCGAACGGTCTCTATGACATGGCGGGCAACGTGGCGGAGTGGTGCTCAACCATCTATACAGAGGCAGGCGTAGAAGCCATGAACGACATCAACCCGCAGCTGAGCTACAACGCCGCTAAGGAAGACCCCTACCGCCTGAAGAAGAAAAGCGTGCGAGGCGGCTCGTGGAAAGACCCCGAGAGCTACATCCGTTCCGCTTGGCGCTCCTACGAATACCAGAACCAGCCACGCTCCTACATCGGATTCCGCTGCGTGCGCTCACTGGCCAACACCACAAGCGACAAGATGAAAATTAAAAAGGCTAAGAAAAAATAATCGACAATTGCAAAATTGTAAATTGTAAATCGTTAAATTGTAAATCACTACGATGACAACATACAGCAAACTAAACATAGTCTATCGCTTACAGAAGTGGATGGACAGCGTAGCAGGACAAACATTCCTAAATTACGCCTACAGCTGGGGTGCCTCTATCGTCATCCTGGGTACGCTCTTCAAGTTAACCCACCTGCCTGGAGCTAACTTCTTCCTGTTCCTGGGAATGGGCACCGAGGTGTTCGTATTCTTCATCTCTGCCTTCGACCGTCCCTTCGACAAGACAACTGACGGCATGGACCTCGACATCCACATGGACGATGGCGAAGGAGAAGACAGTGCCGCCAAGGTTGCTCCTGCCGTAGCAGGTGGAGGCACCATCGTCATCGGTGGCGGTGGCGGAAACGTGGACGTCGAATCACAAGGAGTCCGAGGGCTTCGGAGTGACAGTCCGGCGGCCTCAGACTCGTCCGAGGGCTTCGGACTCGCAGGCGCACCTATCATTGTCGGCGGTCAGCCTACGGCACCTGTGACGATGGGCGACGAGTTGAAGGATGCTACGTCTAACTACATCGACGAACTGAACCGTCTGACAGAGATGCTGTCACAGGTTAGCGAGCAGAGCCAGCGCCTGACACGCGACTCTGAGGAGATGGAGAACCTGAACCGCACACTGACGGGCATCAGCCGCGTCTACGAGATGCAGCTCAAGAGTGCCTCGGCTCAGATTAGCACCATCGATGAAATCAATGAGCAGACACGCCATATGGCACAGCAAATCATAGAACTGAATAAGATCTATGCGCGCATGATTGAGGCCATGACCAGCAACATGCCGAAGGTTGGATAAATACGTAAATTGTAAATCGTCAAATTGTAAATCAACAATATGGCAATCAAGAAAAGACCGGTATCTCCTCGCCAGAAGATGATTAACCTGATGTACGTCGTACTGATGGCAATGCTGGCGCTGAACGTCTCCAACGAGGTGCTCAACGGTTTCTCCATTGTTGAGGAAAGCCTAAAGCGCACCACGGAGAATGCCACCAAGGAGAACCAGACGATATACGACGACTTTGCCGAACAGATGAAGAAGAACCCGCAGAAGGTGAAGCAGTGGTTCGACAAGTCTCAAAAGGTGAAACAGATGAGTGACGACCTCTACAACTTGGCGGCCGAACTCAAAATGGCTATCGCACAAGAAGCCGACGGACGTGACGGCGACCCGCAGCACCTGCGCAACAAGGAAGATCTGGAGGCTGCCAATCAAGTCATGCTGTCACCTAGTCGCGGACGAGGCAAAGAGCTTTACGATGCCATCAACCAGTATCGCGAACAAATGCTGAAGATGGTAACCGACGAGCACCAGAAGAAGGCGCTGGCTTCGAACCTGACGACGACAATCCCCAAGGGAGAACAGACGCTAGGCAAAAACTGGCAGGAGTACATGTTCGAGTCGATGCCCGCAGCAGCTGCCGTCACCTTGCTGAGCAAGCTGCAGAGTGACGTCCGCGACGCTGAAGGCGAGGTGCTTCACACGCTGGTAAGCAACATCGACGTGAAGGACATCCGCGTCAATTCGCTCAACGCCTTCGTCATACCCAATTCACAAACCATCGTACGTGGCGACAAGTTCTCGGCACGCATCGTCATGGCTGCCGTCGATACCACACAGGTTCCGCAGATATTTATCGGCGGCAAGGAGATGGACCTGCCCGGCGGACTCTACGAGACCATCGCCGGACGCACAGGTGACTTCACCCTGTCAGGCTATATACAGGTAGAGAACGGCAATGGCGAGATGCTGAAGCGTGACTTCGAGCAGAAATACACCGTCGTCGACCCCTCCGCCACCGTCAGCGCCGACCTGATGAACGTTCTCTACGCCGGTTATAACAACCCGTTGAGTGTCAGCGTGCCTGGCGTACCCGTCAACAAGGTGCAGGCAAGCATGAGCGGAGGAACCCTGCAGCCCGTAGGTCCTGGTCGCTACATCGCACGTCCCACTGCGGTAGGTCAGAACGTCACCATCACTGTCACCAGCACCAACACGGGACGCCCGCAGCAGATGGGACAATTCACCTTCCGAGTACGCCGACTGCCCGACCCCACCCCATACATCGCTATGAAGGACGACAGCGGCAGCCCCATACGCTATAAAGGCGGCGGACTGTCGAAAGCCCAGCTGATGAGCGTCGACGGCATTGGTGCCGCTATTGACGACGGCATCCTCGACATCGCCTTCAACGTACAAAGCTTCGAGACGGTATTCTTCGACAATATGGGTAATGCTGTTCCGATGGTTAGCGACGGCGCACGCTTCTCCGCACGCCAGAAGGACACCTTCCGAAAGTTGCAGCGCAACCGCCGCTTCTACATCTCAAGAGTCAATGCCGTTGGACCTGACGGCATACAGCGCAAGCTGAATGCCTCGATGGAAGTCATCGTGAAGTAAAGCTATAAAGTAACAGGTACAAAAGAAAAAACAAAGTAAAATATATGAAGCAGACAAGAATGCATAACTTTAGGTTTAAGGTGGTGGCAAAGAGTGCCCTGCTCTTTTACCTGCTTGCCTTTCTACCTTTAACTTCTGTGGCACAACCCAAGGCACGCCGCCAGCAACAGGCGCAGCAGCAACAGCAGCAGAAGACGCAGAACCAGGCAATGACACTGCGCGCCCGACTGATGTATCCCACTGCTATCGACATGCCTGAGGATGTCGTCTGGCGTCGTGACATCTATCGCGAGATAGACCTCAACAAAGATGCCAATGCAGGACTCTACTACCCCGTGGAGCCGATGGACCGTCAGGTAAACCTTTTCACCTACATCTTCAAACTGGCGCTGAACAACTACATCCCTGTCTACGAATACCGGCTTGACGGCAACGAGGTGTTCAACGACTCTTCACGCGTACAGATGAAAACGGTGCTGGACAACTACCACATCTTCTATCAGGAGAAGGACGGCAAGCTGCGCGTCGACAACAGCGACATCCCCTCAGCCGAAGTCAAGATGTACTACCTGAAGGAAAGTGCCTACTACGACCAGGCTAACGCCACCTTCCACCGCAAGGTCATCTCACTATGCCCCGTCATGCTGCGTGAGGACGACTTTGGCGGCGAAGCTTCGAAATATCCGCTCTTCTGGGTGAAATACAGCGATGTCGAACCCTTCCTCAGCCGGCAGACGGTGATGACGTCCAATCTCAACAACGCTGCCACCATGTCTATGGAAGACTACTTCACGCTGAACCGCTACGACGGAAAAATCTACAAGACCAACAACATGTTGGGGAAAACACTGGCACAGTACTGTCCTAACGATTCGGCTTTGGCCAAAGAGCAGAAACGCATTGAAGCCGAGTTGAAAGCCTTCGAGCAGAACATCTTTGGCGACAAGGCACGCAAAGACTCGCTGGACTCTATCAGCAAGATGGACCCCAAAGACCTGAAAGCCCTCAAGAAAGGCAAGACACGTAGGAGCAAAGGCAGCAGTGCCCGCCGACAGAAGTCGCGCTCGAGCAGTTCAGGCAGCTCGTCAGGCACCGCCCGTCTCAGCGTCCGTCGCCAGCGACATTAAAAAAATATAGTAAAAAGGTTGGAAATGTCATACGAAATGTTTAATTTTGCGGCATCAACATGTAAAACCTTTTAATTAAATGCAACACAGTATGAAGAAAGTCTTTGTAATGATGCTGATGGCTGTTGCTTTCGCAATGCCTTCAAACGCACAGATTAAGTTCGGTCTGCAGGCTGGCTTGAACATGAACAACATCTCAGGAACCAGCGACGTCAAAGGACTTATCGAGAGCCGCACCGGTTTCTTTGTCGGTCCCACGGTGAAGTTCACCCTGCCCATCATAGGCCTGGCAGTCGACGCTTCTGCCCTCTACGACCAGCGTCAAGGTAAAGCCAAAGAAAGCGACCAGACCATCAAGGCACAATCCATCCAGATTCCCATCAACGTACGTTACGGCGTAGGTTTAGGCGACTTGGCAGAAATCTTCCTCTTTGCCGGTCCTCAGTTTGGTTTCAACGTCGGTAGCGACAAGACACTGTATGAACAAGCCAACGTTGCCAAGAGCACTTGGACGCTGAAGTCCTCGAACTTCAGCCTCAACGTAGGTCTCGGTGCCACCGCGCTGAGCCACCTGCAGCTGAAGTTGAACTACAACTTTGCATTGGGTAAGACTGGTGAAATCGAAGTAGAGAATCTCGCAAACAAAACCAAGGAGATTATCGGCGGAGCCAAGGCCAACACCTGGCAGCTTTCATTAGCTTACTTCTTCTAAGAACACACAGACCTGACGTCTGACCATAGAGACTTGCGTAGCATTTGTAAAAACATTTGCTACGCAATTATTTGTATTGTATAAAAAAATGCCGTATCTTTGCACACAACAAATAGAACTTTTTTGGTTGTATCCTGACCAATACTACTAACCGCTAGCCCAAAGGATACTTGGAGGCATAAAGAAAATGAAAATTATGAAAAAAACTATGAAGTTTGCAGCCGTAGCTGTTGTTGCTGCTGCTATGTGTGTAAGTTGTTCGTCAACGCGTCCAATTGCAGCCACATCGAACCCTGTGGGCAACAAGTGCGGTGAAGCAACCAGTAAAACTATTTTGGGCTTTGGCGGAAATAGCAACATGGGCATCAACGCTGCTGCCAAGAACGGCGGTATCACCAAAATTTCCCATGTTGACTATTATACCTATTCTTTCCTTGGCCTCTATACGAAGAAAACCATTCGCGTGTACGGAGAGTAAACCCAAAATTTGAATCTTGAACTCCTATGGATTGTATGCTTGCCATACAGTCCATAGTTTTAACTATTTCTGACAACGATGAAAAGAATACTCTTCTGCCTTTTGCTAGTTGCTGCATGTCTGAACTGTTCTGCCCAATCAATAGAAAAACGTTATTCCAGTACCATAACCAATCAGGGCACAATTCATTTCTTTCGTCCAAAGAAGCTAGGAAAGGTTGACAACATGGATTCTTTTTCTTTCGACATGACATACCTTGCTGGGCGTGACTCGCTGACGCTCAACTGCTCAATAGCATTGACCAGTGAGGCAATGGTAAACACCTTAGCAATGAAGAGCGAAAGAATGACGGTTGAAGGTCACCAACTTCACATGCTCTTTAGAGATGTGACAAAAAAAGGATATGTCTTAAGAGTATCATCAGTCTTCGCCTACAAGGATATCAAAGCGCTTTTCGCAAAAACAACCCCACTGGTCTTTCAAGTCACATTGTCGAATGGTCAAACATGCACGGCAACATACAAAGACTCACAGTGGAAGCAAGAAAGCGAGCAGGTTACGCGGATTTTCAACTCCTTTATATATTAAGTTATGAAGCACATTGGCAAAATTCTTGTTATAGCGTCTTTCCTTCTTGTGAACTCCCTGATAGTCTCTGGTGCCAAACTGGTCAAAGTAAAACTGACGGGGACATTCAAAGAAGATATGGAAATGAAGGTAGGTAACTCCGGAAGAACGGAAGTAATTTCCAGTCTGCCTTACGTCTTCCAAATATCAAAAGAAGAACTACCAGTAAGGTTGCAATTCTATTCTCCCAACTATCAATACCTGGACATCACCATTCCAGTGGAGCCGGTTGACGAGATTGGACACATCTATTTGGTAAAACAAGCCGAAGGACAGCATGCTCCTGTTTACTATGCTAACGCCCAGCCTCAAGCACCAGCTGCCAGCACACCCAAGAAGAAAGTCGTCAAAGGTATCGACTTTAACCATGGTGTCAACAAAGCTCCGTACACGGGAAAGAAATCTGAAAAGACATTTGCACTGATTATAGCGAACGAAAACTACGAGATGGCAGGCAATGTAGATATGGCGACCAACGACGGACTTGCTGTCAAGGAATATCTCACCAAAACCTACGGGTTGAGTGAAAATCAGATTTTCTACTATCCCGATGCCACCTACGGCAAGATAGCAAAAGCGCTGCGCGACATCAAAGCAGTGGCCGATGCTTATCATGGCGACATCAACCTCATCTTCTACTATGCTGGCCACGGAATTCCTGACAACGCTACCAAAGATGCATTTATCATGCCTGTCGATGCTGACGGCACTGACACCAATGTCTGTTATTCTCTGACGAGGATATACGACCAACTAGAAGCCATGAAACTGAAGCAGTGTGTCGTCCTCTTAGATGCTTGCTTCAGCGGTGCACAGCGCAATGGTGCTATGATTGTCGAGGCACGTGGCGTAGCCATCAAGCCCAAACCAGCTGAACCTAATGGTGCTACTGTCGTTATCAGCGCTACCTCTGGTGAGGAGACCGCTTTCTCATATAAAGAGAAGAAGCATGGACTCTTTACTTATTTCTTGCTCAAATACCTTCAAGAGAACAAGAACAAAGTTACGTTGGGGGGCTTGGCAGACTACATATCTACTCAAGTAAGTCAGCAGTCGGTTCTCGTTAACGGAAAGAAACAGACACCCTCCGTCTTTATTGCTGACGACATTGTTGACGACTGGCGTGAACGGAAATTTATAGACTCCAAGTAAAGGCGTGGGAGTGCTTCATTAACAATTTGTAACTTAAAATCAAAAATATTCCGCAATTCTCTTGGATTATTGCGGAATATTTTCTACTTTTGCCTTGTCTTAATGACACTGTGCCAAAAGCATAGCATTTAAAACCTTATATAACAAACTATAAATACTTAATAAAAACTATGAACGTTGAGAAAATTATGCAAAGCTTGGAGCAGAAGCATCCTGGCGAAGTAGAATTCCTTCAGGCCGTACGTGAAGTGCTTGAATCCATCAAAGACGTCTATAATCAACATCCTGAATTTGAGAAAGCCAAGATTGTCGAGCGCATCGTAGAACCCGAGCGCATCATCACTTTCCGTGTACCCTGGGTTGACGACAAAGGTGAGGTACAGGTAAACATCGGTTATCGCGTGCAGTTCAATAGCGCCATCGGTCCCTACAAAGGCGGATTGCGCTTCCACTCATCAGTCAATCTCAGCATCTTGAAGTTCCTGGGTTTCGAGCAGACCTTCAAGAACGCGCTGACCACGCTGCCTATGGGTGGCGGCAAGGGCGGTTCAGACTTCTCGCCGCGCGGCAAGAGTGATGCCGAAATCATGCGTTTCTGTCAGGCTTTCATGTGGGAGCTCTACAAGGTGATAGGTCCGGATATGGACGTTCCTGCTGGCGACATAGGCGTGGGTGCAAGGGAGATAGGATATCTGTTTGGAATGTACAAGAAGCTCACGTCCGAGTTCCACGGAGCGACGCTGACAGGAAAAGGCATGGAATGGGGTGGTTCGATACTGCGCCCTGAGGCCACAGGCTATGGTGCCCTGTACTTTGTCAACCACATGATGCAGTCTCACGGTTTGGACATCAAAGGTAAGACGGTGGCGCTGTCAGGCTTCGGCAACGTGGCGTGGGGTGCTGCCAAGAAAGCTACCGAGCTGGGTGCCAAGGTCATCACCATCAGTGGTCCCGACGGTTACATCTACGACCCTGCCGGACTCGATGACGAGAAGATAGAATACCTGCTGGAGCTGCGTGCGTCGGGCAACGATGTCTGTCAGCCCTATGCCGACGAGTTCCCTGGCAGCCAGTTCTTTGCCGACAAGAAGCCATGGGAGCAGAAGGCCGACATCTATCTGCCTTGCGCTACCCAGAACGAGTTGAATGGCACCGATGCCGATATGATATTGGCTCATAAGCCCCTGTGTGTTGCCGAGGTGTCGAACATGGGTTGCACTGCCGAAGCCGTCAACAAGTTCATTGCTGCCCAGCAGCTGTTTGCTCCTGGCAAGGCTGTCAATGCCGGTGGCGTGGCAACCAGCGGTCTGGAGATGACACAGAACTCCATGCGCATGGGTTGGACAGCCGACGAAGTCGACAAGCGCTTGCACCACATCATGGCAGGCATCCACGAGCAGTGCGTCAAGTACGGCAAGGAAGGTCAATACACCAACTACGTCAAAGGCGCCAATGTCGCCGGCTTCATGAAAGTTGCCAAAGCCATGCTGGCACAAGGCATAGTATGAACGTAACAACAAGTGATAAGTGGTAACCGATAAGTTAGCAAAGCGACTCCTAAGGAGGAAGTGGTGGCTGATACTTCTGTCACTGCTCCTGACTTGTCAGCTATCACTTATCACTTCCTACGCACAGAAGCCACAGCAGGGAAAGGCCTCCTTCTACGCTAAGAGTCTCCACGGACGCCGCACCGCCAGTGGCGAACGGCTGCACCCCGACAGTCTGACGTGTGCCCATCGCAGCTATCCCTTCGGCACCATGCTTCAGGTTTACAACCCTGCCAACGGCCGTCGTGTCATTGTCCGTGTCACCGACCGCGGTCCTTTTGTTCGCGGAAGAATCATCGACCTCTCCTGGAGGGCGGCAAAAGAACTCGACATCATCTCTTCGGGAGTCGCCATGGTCGTCGTTCAGAAAGTCGATCATTTCATCGTACCTTTCCTGCCTACCGACGAAATCGACATTCCCGATTTGGAGTTGCAGACAAGCCAAGGTCCTCCTCCCATGACACCCTATTGGCGTGACATGAAGGAAGACCAGCACGAATACAACACATCAGTTACCACTTCTAATAAGAAGGAGTGACAGCCCTTCTGTATTTCTCCAGTCCTTTCTTCAGGAATTCCACATACCCCTCCACATCCTCGTCGTACGCTCTGCTGCCTGCCAGCGGTTTGCCGTAATTATCCAGCAAGACGTAGAAGGGTTGCGCGTTGGCACCGAACTTCACCCGCTGCAGATAGCTCCACTTGTCGCCAACGGTACGCAGCGTGCGCTGCTGTCCGTTTTCCGTCACCTCGATGGGTTCACTGAGCGGCGTCTTGTCGTCGACATAGAGCGAAATCAGCACATAGTCCTTGTTCAACAGGTCTGCAACGTGAGCGTCAGTCCATACTGCCGCTTCCATCTTGCGACAATTGACGCAACCGAAACCCGTAAAGTCAATCATCACGGGCTTGCCTTCAGCCTTCGCTGCCGCCATGCCCTGTTCGTAGTTGGTGAAACGCGCCTCCGTGCTGGTGTGCTGCAGCTGGAAGTCCTGTGTGTACATCGGCGGTGCGAAGGCAGAAATGGCTTTCAGCGGAGCGCCCCACAAGCCCGGAATCATATAGAGCGTGAAAGCCAACGAGCACATGCCCAAGAACAATTGCGGCACCGAGGTGCGCACGACGCCGTCAGCTGGCACGTCGTCGTGAGGCATGCGCAGCCACCCTAAGAGGTACGCACCCAGCAGTCCGAAGATGACGATCCACAACGACAGGAATACCTCCCTGTCCAGGATGTGCCATCCGTAAGCCAAATCAGCCACCGAGAGGAACTTCAAGGCAAAAGCCAGTTCGATAAAAGCCAGCGACACCTTCACCGTATTCATCCACCCGCCCGATTTCGGAGCAGCCTTCAGCAGCGACGGGAACATTGCAAAGAGCGCAAAGGGAATGGCCAGCGCCACTGCGAATCCCAACATTCCGACGGTGGGTGCTACTATGCTTCCCTGCATGGAGACAGCCACGAGCAGGAATCCTATCAGCGGACCCGTACACGAGAAGGACACCAACACCAACGTGAAAGCCATCAGGAAGATTGACAGGTACGAGGTGAGTGCCGAGTGCCGAGTCGTCAGCTGGTCGGCTTTCGCATCTATGCTGGTCGACCACGATGAAGGCAGTGACAGTTCAAAGGCGCCAAAGAAGGAGGCGGCAAACACTACCAGCAGCAGGAAGAAGAACACGTTGAAGACAGCATTTGTTGCCATCGCGTTCAGTGCACTGGCACCGAAGAGCAGCGTCACCGCCAACCCTAACCCGACGTAGATAACCACAATGGAAACACCGTAAACCAGTGCTTCGCGAATCGCTTTCGACCGCTTCTGGTTACGCTTCAGGAAGAAGCTGACAGTCATGGGGATGACAGGCCAGACGCAAGGTGTCAGCAGCGCCAAGAACCCGCCAAAAAGTCCCACCAGCAGGATGTACAGCAGCGAGTGGTCGGCAACGTTCTCCTTGTCGTCACTCAAGGCGTGCAGGTCTTTGATGACAGGCTGCCACAGCCCGTCCGTTCCCAGCGCGACAGCAGCTGCCATCGTCAGCGTGTCAGCCCCTGTTTCTGCGCTACTTTCGGGCGTCAGGCTGTTGTCATTATCAAGCCCCTGATTTGTCGCCGTCATTTCAGGGGTTTGTTCGCGGTTAGCCCCTGATTTGTCGGCCGCTTGCCCCGTCTTGTTGAAAACGACCTGGGAAGGGGGCAGACACATCTCGTCGTTACATGCGCCATACTCCAGGTAACAGTCAATGGCATAGTGCGGTTTGGTGAAGCGAATGCGCTGCACGAAGGTAGCCCGTTGTTCAAAGAAGCGCAACTCCATGCCAAACATTTGGTCGTATTGCTTCAGCTCCTTGCCACGTGCCTTGAGCGGACCCACCAGTTTGACGCCGTCCAACTTTTCAGCATGAAACGAAGCCGAGACCGGTCCGTCGCTGCCCAACGCCGTTGAGTAGACATGCCATCCCTTGTCGATTGTCGCACTGAAGATGATTTCCGCCTCACCCTTAGCACCCTCCTTCAGCTCGGTAGTGAAATGCACAGGCTCCACCATCTGTGCCTGTACGACTATCGAGACCACCGCTATCAATATGGAAAAAACAATTCTTTTCATCCCTGCAAAGTTACTAATAAGCTAGCACAAAGCAAAATAAAAAGCAAGAAATTGTCAGGCGGAGTTAGCAAAGAAAGGCTTTTTCATATAAAATAACACATATTTTCTGCTATTCTGACTCCCTAATTCATAAATATTTCGTAACTTTGCAGTCAAATAAACAAATACATATCAAAATTGAAATCAGTATGGCATTTTTAACTAATGAAAAACTAACCATCGTCGGCGCTGCCGGTATGATTGGTTCCAACATGGCACAAACAGCCCTGATGATGGGTTTGACGAGTGAAATCTGTCTCTATGACGTCTTTTCTCCCGAAGGTGTAGCAGAAGAGATGCGCCAAAGTGGCTTTGACAATGTGAACATCATCGCTACCACTCATGCCGAAGAGGCTTTCCGCGGTGCTAAGTACATCATCTCGTCAGGCGGTGCTCCCCGTAAGGCTGGAATGACGCGCGAGGATCTGCTGGCCGGCAACTGCAAGATTGCTGAGGAGTTGGGTCAGAACATTAAGAAATATTGCCCCGATGTCAAGCACGTCGTCATCATCTTCAACCCTGCCGACCTCACCGGTCTGGTGACGCTGCTCTACTCTGGTTTGAAGCCCGGTCAGGTAACGACACTGGCAGGTCTGGACACCACGCGTCTGCAGTCGGCACTGGCAAAGAAGTTTGGTGTGATGCAGAACGAGATTGAAGGCTGTGCCACCTACGGTGGTCACGGCGAGCAGATGGCAGTCTTTGGCAGTCACGTCACCATCAAGGGTCGCAAGCTGATGGACATCATCGGCACGCCCGAATTCCCCGCCGAGGAGTGGGAGGACATGAAGACCGCCGTCACCAAGGGTGGTGCTAAGATTATCGAGTTGCGCGGACGCAGTTCGTTCCAGAGCCCCTCGTACCTCTCCGTCGAGATGATACGTGCCGCCATGGGCGGTGAGGCTTTCCGCTTCCCCGTCGGCACTTATGTCAAGACCGACAAGTACGATCATATCATGATGGCAATGAAGACCACGATGGACAAGGACGGTGCACACTTCGAGGTTCCTCAGGGTACTGCCGAGGAGAATGCGAAGCTCGACCAGAGCTACGAGCACCTCTGCAAGATGCGCGACGAACTGGTGACGCTGAATATCGTTCCCCCCATTGCTGAGTGGAGCAAGATTAACCCGAACCTGTAAGTCACAGAGACACTATAGCGTGAAGAACCTGCGGGTTCGTGATAAAAAACGGGGCGTTCGCTGAAAGTTTTTGCGAGCGTCCCGTTTTCATTGTACCTTTGCATCAGAATTCAAGGAAAGAATTCTTTAAAGCAATAGGTTAGTAGTTTTTTCATAGTAATTGGATTGTTAGCTCGTCGGGATGACGAGCTTTTTCCGTTTTTAGAGCTGTCACGTCAGTCGGGCAAGACGTACTTCCGCGCCGGTGTTATCTTGACGTTCACCACCTTGCCGTCTTTCATCTCGGCCTCCACGGTAGTATGTCCGCCTGCATGTAGCTTGAAGCGCACATCCCACGCCTTAGGCCAAGCAGGGAACAGGTAGAGCACGTCGTCCACCTCCTGCAACAGCATCTCCTGCATCGCTATCATGCCACTGCCGCCCCAGTTGTGGTCGGGTGTCCAGTCGTAGCCAGGACCCCAGAAGGCAGGAAAGCGGTGTGGTCCGTCGCCCAGTTTCAGCTGCAGCAGGCGTGCCGCCTCGTCAGTCAGTCCCAGACAGGCCGCCCAGATGACATCCTGTTTCCATCCTATATGCGTCCGGAACTTCACCACCAGCGAGTCGTTCCAATAGGTGTTGCGCGCCACCTCCAAGTCGGGTCTCCCTACGCCGTACATGCGCCAGGGGAAGACGGGATAGAGTTGTGTCGACTCCACGTTCTGCACGCGTTCGTAGTGCAGTGCCGGCGCTATCATGCCGTCCCTGACGGTAATCGCTGGCAGTCTGCTCAGCAGCAGCGTGTCATGCACGGCTTCAGCCACCGTGCGCAGTGCTGCTATCGTCGAGGTGGAGTTGTAAGCGCCCTTGAAAGTCTCGCCGCCACTGCCCGGATACAGCACGAGTTTTCCGTTGCCGTCCAACCGTTTGGCTCCGCGCTGGTTTGCCAGATACTGGTAGTGCTCGTCGAAGAAGCGCAGACAGGAGTGTATCATCGGCATGTAAGCCGTTATGTCCATTCCGCCATAGCGGTGAGCCTCCAGTGCCATCATGCAGAACTCCAGACACGTGTCCCACTCGTACTCCAGCCATGCGTTGCGCTCCATGCCTGGGTCGAAGCCTTCTGGACGCTTGGTGCCATACTCAGGGTAGCAGGGCAGTCCGTAGTTTTCTATCTGTTCCGTCAGACACGCCCCCTCGTGTCCCCAGTACAGTCGTGAGCGCTCTTCTGCATTCTTATATATATTAAGGTAGAAGTCCAGCTGTGGCTTCAGCAGATCGTAGTCGCCGTTTTTCAACGTCGGCCAATAAACCAGTCGTTGGTTCTGTGCCGTATGCACACCCCCGCCCCAGTTGCGGAAGTCGGGCGACAGCCTATACTCCTCCGTTCCTGCCTTGCCGTCTCTTGCGGCATAGACATATTCGGGGTCGAAGGTAAACAGGCCGCCATTGAACTTCGTCGGCCACGGTCCCTTGGCGTTACAGCCTAACATATAACGGAATAGGGTGTAGTTGCGGAAGAGGTGAACCTCCGCGTGCTCATCGGTTTCTCCGATGAGCGCGTGCGTCTGATGAGTTGGTGACTGGATGTAGCTGCGCTCCCAGAAGTCGTGCCACCACTGGCGTGCCGTCTGCCTGTCGCGCGTGGTCTGTATCTGTCGTTCAGTCCGGCTGACGGCCTGCTGCCACTCACCGATGCTACCCTGCAGCGTAGCCATCGTCACCGTGAAGTCATGGTGCTGACTGGGGCGCTTGCTTTGGTACGTCCACCCCTCATAGTCGCTGCTGGCATAACGTCCGGTGGTATGACCCTTCAGCACGAACTGCTTGCCATGCAGTCTTCCACCGAAGGTCAGGTTCTTCAGCGGATTGCTCAGACGGTCTTTCACGCTCTCCATCTGCTGCTGACGTACGGTAGCGTCGAAGATGGTCTCCTCGCCGTTATGGTGAACGAAGCTGATGGCATCCGCTGTTGCCATGATGCTGTCATGACGCGTCGTCAAGCCCTTGGGTGCTGCAAACTTATAACTCGTCTGGAAGCGCTCGCGCTTCGTCAGTGTGATGTCTCTGGTGCGCCACGACTCGTAGGTGACCTCGACGCTGGTTTTCTCTTTCTCGACGTTCACCTCTACATGCACCACGGGTTTCTCAACGTCCGACCACAGCTGTACCCATGTCTGTCCGTCGGTAACCTGCCAGAAGCCATCCTTCAAGACCAGCTGCTGGCGCAGTGACTTCTGGCTGAGGGGTTTCGACAGATGGATGCGGAATCGCCCCAGCTTCAGCAGCGTGTTGTTCTCGTCAAAGCACCCGCTGCGGCTCAGGTAGAACAGCACGTCGCCCTGTTCCACCCAGACGTTCATGCCGACGTCGCCACCGCCACACGGCATCGACTCCGACGAATTGCGGCTCTCCGACTTCCACTCGTAGGTCTGCGGCTGTGCCCATCCCTGCAGTGACACGAGGCTGAGGAGGCAAAAAAGAAAAAAATAATGCGTCTGTTTCATAAATATATGACGAAAATGTTGTACCTTTGCCCCCAAAACAAAACAAATGAACATCTGGATGTTAGCTTTTCTTCTGCTCCCCGTAGCAGCCATGACTTATATCGGCTGGCACGTCTGGTGCCTGCTGCCCTTGGTGTGGGGTTGGAAGCTGCTGGTCGTCGCCCTCATGGTTGTCTCCTTCCTACTGATGTTTGCCGGCATCTGGCGCACTACCGACACGATGCCGCTGCCGCTGGCAACCTGTGTCTACGAAGTAGGCACCAGCAGCATCTTCATACTGCTCTACCTCTTCATGCTGTTCCTCGTGCTGGATCTGGGCCGACTGCTCCACCTCCTCCCGCGCACCTTGTTCTATCAGAACTGGTGGACGACAGGCAGCATCTTCGTCTTCATCTTTGCGCTCTTCCTCTATGGCAACCTGCACTACAAGAACAAGGTACGTCAGGAGCTGACGCTCACAACCAGCAAGGCGCTGGCTCGTCCCTTGCGTCTCGTCATGCTGAGCGACCTACACCTGGGTTATCACAATCCGCGCAAGGAGCTGCACCGGTGGGTCGATCTCATCAATGCCGAACATCCTGACCTGATACTCATTGCCGGCGACATCATCGACGGTAGCATGCGTCCGCTCGGGGAGCAGCGCATGCACGAGGAGTTCCGCCGTCTGCAAGCGCCTGTCTATGCCTGTCTTGGCAACCACGAATACTACAGCGGCGAACCCGATGCCCAGCAGTTCTACCGTGACGCAGGAATCCACCTGTTGCAAGACAGCGTCGCGCAGGTTGGCGACCTGTGCATCATCGGGCGTGACGACCGCACCAACCGCCACCGCAAACCGCTAGGGAAAATCATTTCCCTCACCCCTCAGACATCAGACATCAGCCATCACCCCTCTAAATATACCATTCTCCTCGACCACCAGCCCTACCATATGGAGGATGCCGAGCGACAAGGTGTCGACTTCCAGTTCAGCGGTCATACCCACTACGGACAGGTGTGGCCTGTCTCTTGGATTACCGATGCCATCTACGAGTGTGCCTTTGGCGAGCACCAGCGTGGTGCTACGCGCTACTACGTCAGCAGCGGCATGGGCATCTGGGGTGGAAAGTTCCGCATCGGCACACGTTCCGAATACGTGGTGGCAACCATCAAGAACTAATCGTATAACAACATCATTAAAAAACAACGCAACATGAAAAAACTATGCTTTGCAACACTGCTGCTCTTTGGTCTGACGGCACACGCCGAGACCGTTGGTGACACGCTGGTCATCAAGAATGCAGAAAAGGTGACCATCGAGACCCTCGATACCGTCCAGCACATCAGCATCAGAGGTGCCCGCGACAATGCCGGCTTCAGGTACGACCAACGCATTGCGTATAAAGACACCACTGCCGTACGCCGTAGCTACAGCAAGCTGAAGGACTTCAACAAGATACGCCTCAGCAAGAAAGGCAAGAAGAACTACTGGGAGTCGTCGCTCCATCTCTGTCTGGGCTTAAACGCCATGACAAGTGTCAACGACGATGTCTACTCCGACGCCAACTGGTCGTTTAAGGTTTGGCCAAGCATTGAGATTGGCGTGGCAGTTACCGCCGACTGGTGTCCCTTCGGTTTCAAGAACAAGTGGAGCCTGGGCTTGGGTGTTGACTGGCGCAACTACCGCATGTCGAAAGACACCTACATCGACAAAGACAACAATGCACGGCTGTACCTCGAGCCCTACGTTGACGAACAGACCGAGCGCCGCACGTCACTGAACGTCTTCAGCGTACAGGTGCCCCTGCTCTATACCCATACCTTCGATGCTGACGAGCGGTGGAGCGTGACGCTGGGTGCCATCGTCAACTTCAACACCACGGCTTATGCCTTCCGTAAGTACACCGCCTTCGGCGAAGACTTCGAGGTAGAGCGCCACGACATTGGCGTCCGTCCTGTCACCCTCGACTTCATGGTGGCTGTCGACGCGCCGTACCTGCCTATGCTGTACTTCAAGTACAGCCCCACCACGCTCTTCAAGAGCGGTCGCGGTCCTAAGATGCACCAGCTGAGTTTCGGCATCGGCTTCTAAGCTGCCACGCCACAGCCGCAGAGAAAAATGAAATGGGCTGCCCTAACGGGTAGCCCATTCGTTTTTAACCACATAATACAGCGTATCCCTTAGGGAAGGCTGATTGCCTCTGACGGACAAACGTCAGCACATGTACCGCACTCAGTGCAGACATCAGGGTTGATTGAATACTTGTCGCCCTCAGAGATTGCTCCTGCGGGGCACTCGTCGATACATGTACCGCATGCGATGCAGTCGTCACCAATTACGTATGCCATAGTTGTTTTCTATTTAATTGAGTTAATAAAATACTTAAAAATTGCGATGCAAAGATACGTACTTTTCCGAATAATACCTAATTTTGATGACGTTTTTTTGCTTTTGTAACTCAATTTATACGCAGTCGAAATAATATTTCTACCTTTGCAAACGTTATAGAATACAGATATGAAACGACTCCTTACACTATCCATGATACTCGTCTGTGCCCTCACAGCCATGGCACAGCAGGACCGCGAGGTGCAACACAAGCCATACATCGACTTGCGGCCCTACCACTTTGGTATTCTTGTGGGTGCTCACCTGCAGGACATCGAGTTCAACAACATCGGTCCGCACATGATGACGATGCAGGACGGCACGACAGCCGAGCAGAACGTTGTCTGCGAAGCCGACAAGTGGGTGGCAGGCATCTCCGTCGGGGTGCTGGGTGAGTTGCGGCTGTCCGAGAACTTCTCGCTTCGCGTCTCACCTACCATGCATTTCGGTGCCAAGCACCTGACGTTCATCAACCTGAAGAAGACCGACGAACGCGGCGAACACATCCGCGAGTCGCAGGACCTGAAGAACACCTACGTCTCACTGCCCATCGACATCAAGTTTGCGGCACCGCGCTGGAACAACCACCGACCGTACATCATGGCGGGTGTCAACCCCACGATAAACCTCACGGGTGGCGAAGCCGACTACGTGCGGCTGAAGCGCTTCAACACCATGTTGGAGGTGGGCATGGGGTGCGACTTCTACCTGCCGTTCTTCAAGCTCATCCCCGAGTTGAAGTTCTGCTTCGGTCTGGGCAACGTGCTCGACACCAACCACGTCAACGAGTTGCGTGACGATAACGTAAGAGCCTACGCCGGTAGCGTAGACTCTGCTAAGTCGAAGATGGTTATGCTGACCTTCTATTTCGAGTGAAGGTCCACCACCAGCTTTCCTACATATACTGCTGACTTGCCGTTCTGGTCCACAGGCACGGGCTTGCCGTCCATGTTGTTCCAGTACTCCAGCTTATCCATGAAGGTATGGGTGTGTCCGCCCAGCACCAGGTCAATGTTTCTCGAACATTTTATCATGACATTGTCGTCCTCGGCACGATAGCTCTCCCAGCCCAGATGTGAGATGCAGATGACGATGTCACACTTCTTCTGCTCCTTCAGCATGGTGGCAGTCTCCAGCGCCACCTTGGCGGGGTCCAGGTACTTCACGCCCACGCAGTTCTTGTCGCTCACCAGTCCTTTCAGCTGGGGTGACAGTCCGAAGACGCCTATCTTCACGCCATTGCGCTTGATGATGATCCAGGGCTTCACCAGTCCCTCGACGACGGTTCCCGTAAAGTCGTAGTTCGCACAGACTATCGGGAAGGTGGCTTTCCGGAAGACGTCAGCCATCGTCTCCAGTCCGAAGTCGAACTCATGGTTACCGATGGTGGCGGCGTCGATGCCCATCATGTTCATCAACCCCACCTCCACGTCGCCTTTGAACATGGTGTAATAGGCAGAGCCCTGACAGAAGTCGCCGCTGTCGAAGTACAGCAGGTCGGGGTGTTTCTGACGTTCTTCCTTCAGCATCACGAGACGGCGCAGGAATCCGCCGCGTCCCGCCTTCATGGTGTCAGGCAGCTGACTGTTGATGGGGAATATCTGTGAGTGTGTGTCGTTGGTGTGCAGTATCACCAGTTGCTTCTTGGGCGCCTTGCCCTGTGCTTCTATTGGCGTAAAGGTAAAAAGGTAAAACGGTAGAAGCATTACCGCCAGTCTTACCACCTTGTTATATATATTTGTCTTCATAAGTCTTACTTAAAGAGATTAAAAATGAAAAATTAAAGATTAAAAATTAAAATGGGAGAATGGGAAGATGGGAAGATGGAAGAAGGCTGAGGGCTTTTCTAACTGAGAACTGAGAACTGAGAGGTATGATTACTACATCAAACATCAGACTTCAGACATCTTTAATTTTTAATTTTTATTTTTTATTCCACCGTGATTCTTCCTTCAATATTCGCATCAACCACCTTGCCCTGTTTCTCCATGTCACGGAAGTAGTCCATGATGATGAAGCGCGAGTTGTTGCTCGCCTCCTTCGGTGCATTCACGTTGCGGCACTTCTTCAGCGCCTCCATCTTGTCGGCACCGCCCAGCAGGTAGTCTATCGTCGTCAGGCGGTAGTCTTTGTCGGGGTCAACGGGTTTGCCGTCGATGGTGGCACTCACCAGTTTGTTGTCTTTGCTGATGACGAGGCGCACCGCACTGCTCACGCCCTCGCCGCCCGTCGATGCTATCTGTCCGAACAGCTCCAGCACCTCGGTGCCTTTCAGCGTGCCGAAGGCTATCTTGTTCTCGAACGGGGCTACATCCAGCACGTCGCCGTAGGTCACCGGTCCTTTAGGCAGTGCTGCCCGCACGCCACCCACGTTATACATGCCGAAGTCGGGTTTCTCGCCATACGCCGCAGCACCCCACACCAGGATGTCGCTCAGCAGGTTGCTCAGCAAGCCCTCGGGGCGCTCTGCCGTCATGTACTTAGCTGAGTGTCCCACCACCGGTCCCATCACCGAGTCCACCTTCTGCTTGTAGGGAGCCAAGAACTGTGCCGCCCGCACGTCAGGCTGTGCGTCGTAGCGGCTGTCTATCACAATACGCGTGCGCGATACCGATGCCACCTGGTAGTGGTGGGTCTTGCAACTGCTGGTCAGCAACAGTGCCGCCAGCACCATCAGAATAGTTGTTTTTGTTTTCATAGATATTGCCATTAAGTTGTTGCAAAGGTAACAAATATTTATGAATTATGTGTCAAGAATTGCATTTTTTTTGTACCTTTGCAACTCAATGAGTTTTGCCGATGTCATATTACCACTGCCCCTGCAAGGCACCTTCACCTACGCCATCCCCCCACAGATGGCGCTCCAGGCGGGCATGCGCGTGCTCGTACCCTTCGGGCGCAGCAAGCACTACGTCGGACTTGTCGACAGCCTGCACGACCGCCAGCCCGTGGGCTACACCGTCAAGAACATCCTTCAGGTGCTCGACAGCCAGCCCATCGTCACCGCCCTGCAGCTGCGGCTGTGGCACTGGCTCAGCGACTACTACCTGTCACCCCTTGGCGATGTCTACAAGGCGGCACTGCCTGCCGGACTGAAAGCGGAAGACGGCTACAAGCCCAAGACCGAGACGTACATCCGCCTCACACCGCAATACCGCAACACGGCGGCACTACACGTCGCCCTCAATGTCCTGAGCCGTGCCAAGAAGCAACTCGAAGCCTTCTGCACCTACCTGGAGCTTTCCCACTGGGACGAGGTGGAAGAGCAGCCGTCAGTCCACCGCCCGACAGCCGCTGCCGATGCGCTACCCCCGTCGGTCGTCGAGGTGACACGCGAGGAGCTGCTCAACGTCAGCGCTGCCTCCGCCGAGACGCTCAAGCAGCTCGAACGGCGCCAGCTGCTCGAGTGCTACGAGGTCGAGGTGGGACGCCTCAACCACGGCGGCACCTACCGTCCTGACCTCATCAAGCCGCTGTCGCCCGCCCAACAGCAGGCTTACAACGCGCTGCTCCTCTCCGCCATGCAGCGGCAGGTCACCCTACTCCATGGCGTCACGGGCAGCGGCAAGACCGAAATCTACATCCACCTCATCCAGCGCGCCCTCGACCGCAAGGAACAGGTGCTCTACCTCTTGCCTGAGATAGCGCTCACCGTTCAGATGATGCAACGGCTGCAGCGCATCTTCGGCGACCGCCTCGGCATCTACCACTCACGCTATGCCGACGCCGAACGAGTGGAGATATGGCAGAAGCAGCTGTCAGCCCATCCCTACGACATTATCCTGGGAGCGCGCTCCGCCGTCTTCCTGCCCTTCCAGCGACTGGGTCTCGTCATCGTCGACGAGGAACACGAGACGTCCTATAAGCAGCAAGACCCCGCCCCACGCTACCACGCACGCTCTGCCGCCATCATGCTGGCGCACCTGTCGGCACAAGCCACGCAGCAGCCGCCCGCCACCGTCATCCTCGGCACCGCCACGCCGTCGCTGGAGAGCTACTACAACGCCAAGAGCGGCAAGTACGGACTCGTCGAACTCACCGAGCGCTACCAGGGCATCCAACTGCCTGAGATACGTGTCGTCGACATTGCCGACATGCAGCGTCGCAAGATGATGGCAGGACCATTCTCGCCCATGCTGCTCACGGCCATGCGCCAAGCCCTTGACCAGCAGCAGCAGGTCATCCTCTTCCAGAACCGCCGCGGCTTCTCGCCCTTCGTCGAGTGCCGTCAGTGCGGCTGGGTACCCACCTGTCAGCACTGCGACGTCAGCCTCACCTACCACCGCCAGCTCAACCAACTCACGTGTCACTACTGCGGTGCCACCTACCAGGTGCCGTCCGAGTGTCCCTGCTGCGGCTCCACCGACCTGCGCACACATGGCTACGGCACCGAAAAGATAGAAGAACAGGTGCGCGAGGCCTTCCCCGACGCTCACATCGCACGCCTCGACCTCGACACCACGCGCACCCACAACGCCTACGAACGCATCATCGGCGACTTCTCCGCCGGACGCACCAACATCCTCATCGGCACACAGATGATCAGCAAGGGACTGGACTTCGACCGTGTCAGCGTCGTGGGCATCATCGGTGCCGACGCCATGCTCAACGCCCCCGACTTCCGTGCCTACGAACAGGCGTTCACCATGATGTCGCAGGTCAGCGGACGGGCAGGACGCAAGCACCAGCGCGGACTCGTCATCCTGCAGACCAAGCAGCCCGACACGCCCGTCATCAGCCAGGTGGTACGTCACGACTATGCCGCACTCTACCGCGACCTCATCGTCGAGCGCCAGCAGTTCCACTACCCGCCGTACTGCCACCTCGTCTATGTCTATCTCAAGCACCGCCACGACAGCACCGTTGCAGCTGCCGCCACCGAGGTGGCTGCCCTGCTGCGCCAGTGGTTCGGCGACCGTGTGCTGGGTCCCGACAAGCCCGTCGTCGCCAAGGTCAAGTCACAGAACATCCGCAAGCTGGTCCTTAAGTTCGAGCGCGGCCTCGACATGCAGCGCGTCCGTCAGTACCTGCTCCGTGCCCAGTCGCAACTGCTGGAGACAGGTCGCTACTCCACCCTCCAGCTCTACTTCGACGTCGACCCGCAGTAATCTGCCAGCCTTGGACTTTTTCGGGCTGGGGTGCCTTTATGTTGAGGGACAAAAGATATTAGATTCTGACAGAAAGTTTCGTTAATTTGGAAAATTTTCCACAAAATCTTTACTTTTATGGATAAAAATACCACCTTTGCACCATCAAAGCACAGATTTATGGAAAAAATGCCCTATTGAACCATGAAGTCGTTATGGCTTCTTCCGACAAAACCACCAACAACTTCATTTCAAAGATGAAGAAGGAAGGGCGTCTTATCAAGATTGCTGCGAAGATTTATACTACAAATCTCAACGACACTCCGGAGAATATCATCCGAAGGAATCTCTTTTTCATCCTTGGCGAGCTGTTCCCCGATGCCGTCATGAGTCATCGTAGTGCTTTCGAATGTCGTCCCACAAGTGAAGGGCACATATATCTGACTTATGGCTATACTAAAATATAGTGTCTTGCGCCACCCCTTTGCCCGCGCCCTCTTCATGCTCTTTATGATTAGCGAGGTTCACCCCTTCTCCGACGGCAACGGACGCATATCTCGAATCATGATGAACGCAGAGCTGACATCTGCTGGACAGTCGAAAATCATCATCCCGACCGTTTTCCGCACCGACTACCTCAGTGCATTGCGTCAACTGACCAGGAAAGACAACCCGGAGAAACTCATCAATGCCATCCAGCGCGTCCGTCTATTCAGCTATAACATTCGGGGAGTCAACTTCGAGCAGATGCGCGACTATATGGAACGCTGTAATGCCTTCAAGGAAGAGGACGAGTATATACTTCGGTTTTAGAGCCGTTATTTCCATAAACGAAAAAAAAAAGCGTGCCGCATGTCTTTCCGACCTTGCAGCACGCTCTGCTTTTCAAGCCTTGTACCCAGACCCGGGCTCGAACCGGGATGGGTTGCCCCACTGGTGTTTGAGACCAGCGCGTCTACCGATTCCGCCATCTGGGCTTGAAAACCGGGTGCAAAATTACAAATAAGTGAGCAAAAAACAAAAAGAATTATGAATTTTTTATAAATTCTTCTCATTTTCTTGTCCGTTACGCAGAATCTTCGTACCTTAGTAGTCGAAAAAAGTCATAAATCTACATACTAATGGAAATAAACCAAAACTACTATTGTGTCATCCTGGCGGGAGGCAGAGGACGCCGCCTGTGGCCCTCCAGCCGCGAAGAGCAGCCCAAACAGTTTGTCGACTTCTTCGGCACCGGACGCACACAGCTGCAACAGACCTTCGACCGCTATCAGCACATCATCCCGCAGGAGAACATCATCGTCTGCACCAACAAAGACTACGCACCGCTGGTACGCCAGCAGCTGCCCGCCCTTAAGGAGGAGAACCTCATGGTCGAACCCATCTTCCGAGGCACGGCACCCAGCGTGGCGTGGGCTGACATGCGCATCTGCCGCCGCAACAGCGACGCCCTCCTCGTGGTGACACCCTCCGACCAGTTCGTACTCAACGAAGACGCCTTCTTCGCCAACATCCAGGAAGCCTTCCAATACGTCAGCCAGCGCGACATCCTGCTCACCATGGGCGTCACACCCACACGTCCTGAGCCAGGCTACGGCTACATACAGAAGGGCGACCCCACCGAGGTCGACGGCATCTGCCGTGTGCAGTCCTTCACCGAGAAGCCCGAACGCGACTTTGCCCGCATGTTCATGGAGAGCGGTGAGTTCCTGTGGAACACCGGCCTCATCTTCTCCCGCGCCCGCTACCTCCACGAGTGCTTCCAGAAGCTTTTCCCCGAAGTCGTCAACCCCTTCGGCAAGGAGAGCTTCGACTACACCATCGAACAGGAGATGGCATTCGTCAACAAGAACTACCCCTCCTACCCCAAGCTATCTATAGACCAGGGCGTACTCGAACGTGGCGACAACGTCTTCGTCATGACCTGCGACTTCGGGTGGGCAGACCTCGGCACGTGGCACGCCATCTACGAGTGCATGAGCAAGGGCGAGGGCGACAACGTCGTCGTCGACTCCCAAGTCTTGCTCGACGATGCCCACAACAACGTCATCAAGCTGCCCAAGGGACGCCTCGGCGTCATCAACGGACTCGACGGCTACATCGTCGCCGAGGAAGGCAACGTCCTGCTCATCTGCAAGAAGAGCGACTCCTCCGCCCTCGTCCGCAAGTACGTCAACGAGGTACAAATCAAGTACGGAGAAGACTATGTTTGAAATAAAAAATAAAAAATAAAAAATAAAAATTAAATCAGACCTCAGCCTTCAGCCCTCAGACCTCAGACATCTTTAATTTATGAAAGTTGGAATTGACGCAAAACGCATAGTACGCAACGGCACCGGACTCGGCAGCTACGGCCGCACACTCGTCAACGACCTCATACGGTTAGGCGACAGTGAGCTGCAGCTGCGCCTCTATGCCCCCGACCCAGGACACGACGCCCTGCGCAACCAGCTCATCGAGGGCGTCACCCTCTGCTACCCCGATGTCACGATGTCAGGACCACTGGCGGCAGTCCGCAAGGCGCTGTGGCGCTCGCGCGGCATCGTCAGCGACCTCAGGCGCGACGGCGTGCACGTCTACCACGGACTCTCCGGCGAGCTGCCCTTAGGCCTCAGCACGTCAGGCATCGCCGGTGTCGTCACCATCCACGACCTCATCTTCCTGCGCCATCCCGAGTACTACCACTGGCTGGACACCAAGATCTACGCCTGGAAGTTCCGTCAGACGCTGCGTGAGGCGCGCCACATCATCGCCATCAGCGAGCGCACCCGCGAGGACATCCTCCACTACGGCGGCTCGCAGTATGCCGACCGCATCAGCGTCATCTACCAGAGCTTCGCCCCCCGTTTCTCCGCCGACGTCACCGCCGACCAGAAGGCCGCCGTGCGCCAGCGCTACCAGCTGCCCTCACGTTACGTCCTCAGCGTCGGCACCATCGAGCAGCGCAAGAACCTCGCCCTTGCCGTCGAAGCCGTCGACCTGCTGCCGCAGGACATCCACCTCGTCGCCGTCGGCCGCCAGACCCCTTACGTCCAGACGCTGCCGCACAGCGAGCGTCTCCACCTGCTCAGTGGCGTCCCCGACGCCGACCTCGCCGTCCTCTACGCCCTGGCAGAAGCCTTTGTCTATCCCTCCCGTTACGAAGGTTTCGGCATCCCCATCATCGAAGCCATCGCTGCCGGACTCCCCGTCGTCGCCTGCACCGGTTCCTGTCTCGAGGAAGCAGGCGGACCCTACAGCCGTTACGTCTCGCCCGACGATGTCATCGGCATGGCAGAGGCGCTGAAGATGTCCCTGCGTGGAGCCCTCGGCCGTCAGGAGCGCATCGCCCGCAGCCGCCAGTACATCCGCCGATTCCAGGGCACCGATGTCGCCAGCCAAGTCGCCGCCATCTACCGCCGACTCGCCGACAACCCCTAAAACGACAGCCGAAGGTGAAATTGCAGGTCTGTCAGGGAGGAGCGATCTACCTGCTGCAGTCCTGTACCTATTGTCGAGCGGTCAAAATATTTCGTCGTTCCCCATTTCACAATCGCTGTCACGTGTCGTCCCATGTCGGCACGCACCATCAAAGCACTGCGCAACCCCCTGCCGTAGTATGCAGGAAATCCGAAGTCGTAACCCACCGAAGCCTCGTATTGGTACAGCCGGCTGTCGTAATCGTCAGTACAGAACCACCCTATATGTGCATCCGTCTTGAGGAAACGCCAACGCCATGAAGCATGCTGGCTGACCATAATGCCGCGTGACGATACGCCTTGGAACTGACTGATAACGCCATCGCTCTGGGTACGAAGGGTAAGGCTGGGTGAAACGGCACAGTCTATACCGGCACGACAGCGATGTTCTGTCTTGTTAACCAACCGCTGTTTATTACTGTCATTACGTTGCCTGATGTGCAGCCGATAGCGGCCCGATAGCGTCCATCGTTTCTTTTGATAGCGCATAGCCAACAAGGCATCAAAGCTGTCACTGGGTGCC
The DNA here is from genome assembly GCA_946540105.1 of uncultured Prevotella sp. GTDB lineage: Bacteria > Bacteroidota > Bacteroidia > Bacteroidales > Bacteroidaceae > Prevotella. The sequence goes on from CAMNIA010000001.1 coordinate 50,959, forward strand.
GACACCTGATAGCGAGGCCATGAAAAATGGGCATAATCCACATAGCCCTGTACTTGCCACACAACTGAAGGACGCCACGTAACACCGAGGAAGCAGCCATGTTCGTTCTGCACGTCACTACCCTCAGCGAAACTACGCCCATGCAAGGCTGTGTAGCGCTTGTCGTAATAACGATGCAACAACATGAGCGACAGCTGCGGAGTAGCCTGCAGCCCCACTGTGTGGATGGCTGCCATTGCCCCTTGTTGGTTCAGTGCCGTCTCACCCGCCAGCGTCCAGCGGTAGTTGTTATACCCGTAGTCGAGACTGGCATTGAAGAAGCCATTGCCACTGGCAGCATAGCGTTGATAAAGTTGTGTGCTCTGCGGTTGCAGGTCACGACTGAAGCTGGTGTAGACAGCATTGGCATTGAGGTAGAGCGTACCTTTTTGCCATCCGATGGTTCCGCCGATGTCCGTCTCGCGCGTATTGTGCTTTTTCGCCATCTCTGCAGGCGTACGGTGGTAGCCGCTGGTGACGAGGGTACGTGCAGAGCCGTCGTCATTGAGTGTGGCATCGACATACCGCAGAGACGAAAAGGCGGTAGCATGCCAATGAGGAGAGAAGCGTATGGTGGCAGCAACTCCCTGCATATAACCTGCCGTAGCGCGGGAGCTGTGGGCAGTGAGCGCATGGTTTGCTCTTCCCATCGACTGTAGCGAAGCCAACTTTCCAAGATGAAAGCCCGTATTCATTATGAGACCCATTCCCATCTGTACCCGATACATTCCAAGATTGAGTTCCTGCAGCCACCCCATATCTCGCAGCTGGAAATAATAGCTGTAGTGGTCATAGCCCATCTTGTTCTGTTCTGCAAAGAAAGGCTCTCCGGAATCCTGCGCACCCGTAATACCAAATTTGACACGATTGTTGTAGTTGAACTGATAACGGAAGTCATGACGATAGCGGTAGCCCAGATAGCCTTGACTGTCACCTCGCCGCTCATACAGAGGCACCTTGGCTGTTGTCGTCAGACTGTGGCGTCCGTATTTAGCCAACTTGTCCCATTGGGGCCACTTCCGTTGCGGTGCTTCCTCGCCGACAAAGACGAAGCACTTCAGCAGGCTGCGCGTTTCGTTGTCGAGCTCAACTATCATCAGCAACTCGTTGAGTGAGCGTATAGGGCGATAGCTATCCAAATACTCCATCAGTCCTTCCACCTGGCTGGCAGAGAGAAACGGCAGTTCCTCCAATTCCTCGCGAGTAGTCTGGTTGAGGTTGATGGGTGCGTTGGCTTTTTCCTCCAACAACTCCATCGTCTCTTCGCCATACGTCTCCTCCATATCTTCGGCTGAGAGCCATTGTTGCAAGGCCTCCCGCCAGTCGGTCTGGGCAGCGATGCTAATGACATATAAAAAACAGAAAAACAACAAGGGCAGCCTTTTCATACAGGCAAAATTACATATTACACTGCAAAAAGCCAAAGAAATAAACATTTATTTTATCTTATACACAGTTTGTAAATAAAGTTATAATATCGTTGAATCTAATGCCGTTTCGTCCTTTTTGTTTGAAAAATCTTGTCGTATCTTTGCACTGCATTTCGTCAATCGAGGCTGCCAGACAGCAACCATTAAGGGATGGAACAGCGGGATTTAAGGCTGACGACAGCCACCATTAAGTCTTAGCATTGCTACCATTAACTCTGGAGATTGCGCGCATTAAACGTAGCGACGACTCCCTTTAAAGGTACTGCCGAAAGGCTGAATCGGACGGAAAAAACGAGAGTATT
>CAMNIA010000002.1 GCA_946540105.1 uncultured Prevotella sp.
TTTTACCTTTTAAACACAACGGGAATGCAGACCTTGGTGCGGCATGGCGCATCGTTCTCAATGCCTGGTTTCCATGTCGGCATCATGCCTAACACGCGAAGCACCTCACGGTCACACTCTGCCGACAGCGATTTGACTATCTTCTGCCCCGTAATGCTGCCATCCTTCTCTACATAGAAGACGGCAACAACTTTGCCTTCTAGCTTCTTCTGGCGCGCCTCTGGCGGGTAGCGCAGATTCTTGGTAAGCCATTTCATCAGTTCTACGGCACCACCAGGAAACTGCGGCAAGTCCTCAACGATGCGGAAGTTCAGCGGATTCTGCGCATCGGCATCTTTTGCCTTTCCCGCATCGTCATCAGCCAGAAGTTCTTTCTGAGTCGTCATGTCTTCTGAACCTGCGTCGCCGACATTCGCATTCTCTACAGTATCTGGCAGTTCTACGTCATCATCAACAATGTTCAGTTGTCCTTCGGGCTCTTCCTGCCGCGCCTGCTTGTCACGCTCGGTTACCACAGCGTCAGCCATTGACACCAGCTCACTCTCATGAATCATATCGCTAAGGTCCAAAGGGGCTATTCCGTCATCCTGTTCTACCGAATTCCACTCAAGCACAACGTAGCAGGTCGCCAGCACAGCAACCAATCCCAGAAGGAAACCCGTCATGCGACTTCGTTCCATGTCTGCTCTACCTGTCTTTCTCTGCTCCAAAACTCTCAGTTCTCAGTTCTCAAAAGCGCTGACAAAGTTACAAACTTTTTGCCAAATAACGTCAAAACCTATCAGAATATTAGCATCTTTTACTTTTTTACCTTTTTACCCTTTTACCTTTACAATAAACCGCGACCTCTGACGTTTAATACTATGATGAAGAAAACATTACTAGCAGCCATACTGTCTCTTACCGTAAGCAGCATGCTGGCACAGGAGAGCAAGGAGGTCTATAGCTTCCTCCGACTACCCGTCAGTGCCCATGTCGCTGCTGTCGGAGGTGACAACATAACCATTGTCGAAGACGACCCTACCGTCATCTTCCATAATCCTGCACTCATCAACAACGTCTCGCCCATGAGCATCAATCTTAATTTCATGACGTATATGCAAGGCACCAATACGGCGTCGGCTTCGTTCATCAAGACCGCAGGTCAGCGTGCGTCATGGGGTGCCAGTGCCCAGTACATGGCTTACGGCGCTATTAAGGAGATGACCGTGTCGGGCCAGCAGACAGGAACCTTTTCACCAAAGGATATCGCACTTGCAGGTACCTTCGCCTATATGCTGGGCAATCAGATCAGCGGTGGCATCACAGCCCGCTTCATCTCCAGCACCATTGCCAGCTATAGTTCTGCCGCCGTAGCTTTCGACCTAGGAATCAACTATTATCACGAAGAGAAAGGCTGGTCGATATCTGCTGTCGTAAAGAATCTGGGTGGACAAATTAAAGCTTACGATGAAGACTTTGAACGCATACCGCTTGACCTCCAACTGGGTGTCACCCGTAGCCTCCCCTCATCACCACTCACGCTTCACGCCACCATGTCGCGACTCCACAATTGGGACATATCCTTCCTCAAGCATCTCGCCGTGGGAGCCGACGTCTACCTGGGCGAAACGGTTTATCTTGCTGCAGGCTATAACTTCAGACGTGCCAGTGAGATGAAAATATCTGAAGCTGATGATAAAGGCGGTAGTCACGGCGCAGGATTGTCACTCGGAGCTGGCGTGCAACTTCAGCGTTTTAAGCTACAACTAGCATACGCCAAATATCACGTGTCGGCATACTCGCTGCTAGTCAATGCTACCTATTCCCTCTAACAATAATCGCGAAAATGAAAAAAATAACAATTGCTATTGACGGACATTCCTCTTGTGGCAAGAGCACCATGGCTAAAAACCTTGCCAAAGCCGTCGGATACATCTATGTCGATACCGGTGCCATGTATCGCAGTGTGACACTTTATGCCTTGCGGCACGGTCTGTTTGCGCCAGATGGTACCATCGACCAAGAACAACTCCGACGCCTGTTGCCTGACATACACATTACGTTTCAGTATAATGCACAAGAAGGGCGACCTGATACTTACCTCAACGGACAACTCATTGAGCGCGACATCCGCACGATGGAGGTCTCTAACCACGTCAGCCCCATTGCCACACTCCCCTTCGTGCGTGAGGCAATGGTTGCCCAACAACAACGCATGGGACAGGGCGGCGGTGTGGTGATGGACGGTCGCGACATTGGTACTGTTGTATTCCCCGATGCCGAACTGAAAGTCTTTGTCACTGCCTCACCCGAGGTACGTGCTCAACGTCGCTATGACGAACTGAAAGCCAAGGGCATGGATGCCGATTATGCCGAAATATTGAAAAACGTTCAAGAGCGCGACTATATCGACTCCCATCGCGAGACGTCGCCCCTCCGACAGGCTACAGATGCCTTGCTGCTCGACAATAGCCAGATGACCATAGCCGAGCAGCAGGAGTGGCTCATGCAACGCTTTAAGGAACGGACACAAGCATAAGTTAGGTTTCAGGATTCAGGTTTCAGGTTCAAATCATAAACTTCAAATTTCAAACTTCAAACCTTAAACCTCATCTTCTTAAAATCTTTGTGCAGACACTGTCGCCGTTCTTCATCCTTGCACGCACCACATAGAGCCCGCTATCCAGTGATGACAGATTGCAGAACTGCGACATGCAAGACTGTGCAACCTGCTGTCCGCCGCTATTATACACCTGTATGGCTGCAACGTCACCATACATGATGATACCATTCGACGTAACCTGCATGTCGGCTGCAGCACTGCTCACCATGCTTATGGATGATGCGTCACCCTCATACAGCTTAAAACCGCTGAGGGTGAAATCGGTAAGATACACATCGTTCGAGCCAATGCTGTTGATACGGACAATGATGGGCTTCTCTGACTGCGGAATGCCGTATGCCGTAAAATCGACGGTAAAGACGCGCTGGTCAAAGGTGACACTCTCGCCGTCGTGCCACGTCGATTCGTCAGGATACCGCCACTGAGCCTTGAGGGTTGACGACTTGCCGCCACCATAACAGTCGGAGCGCATCACGCTAAGACTGGGAACACTGAATTCTATATATCCACCATTTTTTGTCAGCATATAGGCGCCGAGTGTCGCACCACCATACAGCGCTCCGGGCTTGGTGGGGTAGGTACCGTTCTTTCCGTAATAGGTTGGCAATAGCTTGTTGCTTGTCGTAGCCTCTGTAATATACTGTGAGACATTGCTGGCGAGGGTGCCGTCTTGAAACAGGTAGTCATCGATGATAGGAATCACGTTATACTGCTTATCTTTGAAAGTGACAACCTCGTCAAGACTACCGTCAAACAAAGTGCCGTCGTTAACGGGTAGCGTAGCAAGATTATAGGCAGGACGCTCCCAGCCAGCCTCGTAGGCTCCATAGTCGGGGGCTTCACCAGCGTAAGGCAGCGTGACGATGCGGCTGTAGTCCTCCATCCACTTGCCGGCAGCCTTGTAATAATACTCCTTAAAGACGTCTGCGCATTTTAGATTCTCAATAGGTGTTCCCTTGTCAACAAAGATGGAGCCTGGCTTAGGACGGGCAAACTTCAACGGCAGTTCGCCATTGGCCTGGCGGGCACCGAGGGCTGTCTCCATGGAAATATCTTCAAACTGGTCATCGTAGTCGGGCCAGTCCTTCGCTGAAATGCGCTTATAGTCTAAGCCCGTCTTTGGGTCAATACCTTTGCCCATATTATACTGTGGAGACACTCCCAGCAAGTCTTGCCATGAGGTGTATTCCGAGTCGGGCCACATATCGCCGAAACGATGGTTGGCTTCGCCAGGACGGAACCCCAGACAGTTGCGCAGATGAAACACCGTGTTACCTATCATTTCGACATCGCAGTTGAAGCGAAAGTTCACTTGCTTGTTGCCAAAGGCCGTACAGTTGAGTATCCATGTCCCTTCGTCGTGGTTGTTCTGGTCAAAACCATGATAAAGGTTATAGGCTGCCACGCAGTTGGTGAGAATATGCGCACCATACGAGCCGCCCTTGCCGTCGGCAGAACCACCACTCTGCTTGTTGCCCCCCTGCTTGAAACCATTACCATTGACACCGATGCTACCGTCCTCAAGATATCCGTTCCAGATAGCCCAACAGTTGTCAATCAGACAGGGATAGATAGCATAATAGAGGTCCCATCCGTCATCGGAGTTACCCCAACAGCGATTGCCGTGCCACTCATTGCCAGGTCCTGGATAGAGTTTGTTTGCAAAGCCGTCGGCATTGCCGCCATGATCCTGTACGTCGTAGTTGAAGTACGAGTCGCAGTTGATAATCTGGTTATAGCGACCGTAGAGGAATTTTGGATTACGATTGTTTCCTCCGTTGCCGTCCTTGTCGAAACCTAGCTGTAAACCAGTGTCTCCACATCTGTAAAAGTTGCAACGCTCTATGACACAGTAGGATGCCTCCAGCTTCATGCCGCTGTCGGCTGCCTTTGTAATGTCAATGTCACGCCAGTACCAATAGTCTGCATTGGGGTTCTGCAGCACTCCACGGAACTGCTTGGCAGTGTCATCATTGGTATGTGGCTGCTTAGAGAAGTCGAAGACAGGGTTAACCTGAGGTCTGCTGCCTGGTAGATTTTCATAACCAAAGACGCAAATGCGGTGACGACGAGTCCCGCTGCGACGAACGTTGATGAAGTCGCTAACTTCGTAAGTTCCGCTCTTTACCCAAAGCGTGTCACCTGCTACCAGGTTTTCGATTGCTGTTTTGATGGCGTTGACCTCGCCGTTTGGCGTTATATACAACTGTCGGGCAAGGCTGCTGTTGACATGAAATGCGAGCAGACAGAACAGTACAAAAGATACTTTTTTCATATTTACTTTTTTACTTTTTTCCCTTTTTACTTTTATTACCTGTCAATATGTTGTCCAATGGCGTTATAGAGCATACCATCCTTGGCGATGACGAGCTTACCGTTGAGTAAGAACTTTCGGATTGAGGTCGTAGTGGCAGCATGTGAACCGCTGACAGTCTGAACACTGTTTGTTGTTCCTACAGGGACAGCCACACCGAATCCTCCCATACGATTGGCGGCACGGACGGTGAATCCGTCAGCAGATGAACTGCTTACCGTACAGCTGTTTTGTGTGCCGTCAACGATGGCAACGAAATCACCATTGTTCTCAATGAGGAAAGCTTTGGCCTTTTCATTAGTGCTCCAAGAAAGCTCGGTCCCGTTCAGCAGACACGAGGTGACAACAATTTGTCGGCAATCCTCGTCAGGGCGCCAGTCCGGATAGACATTGTGCAACTTAAAGCGCTCAATCTCGGTGTCTTTCAGTATCGTCTCTGCCGTACGGCTGGGAGAACCCTGGAATGTGAGCACATTGCTCTCGGGGCTAACCACGTTTCCTTGCTCGTCCATGGTGTTATATTCGTAGAACTCAAAGCCTGGTTCTCCGCTCTGTACCCCTTTAGTACCAACACGTAAGGAATAGTCTGTTGCGCGTACTACGGCGTAGTTGTCAGTAGCTTTTCCGCTAGTTTGATCGTTGCCGATGCGCTTGGCTGCATCATTCGACAGTATAGTATTAAGGAATGCAGCACGAGGAAAGCCTCGCCAGCCGCGCCCAAAATCCCATGTCTTTGATTTACAGTCGACATGGCAATTCCAGAAGATATAGCCGTGTCCGCCTGCATCGTTGAAGTTTGCACCGATGGTATAGGGTGCTGCTATATGGGTGTCACCCTTATAATCACCCTGTGAAGGCTGGCGATTGACGCACACCAAATCGCAATGATTGAAGAATACGTCACCGCGCCCGCAGATATAGTCTACGGTACCTTCAATGTGGCTGTCTTCGAAGTACAATTGACCATTGTCGGTTACAGAGTAGTAGGTGTCTTGCCGTGATATAAGGCTCAGATTCTTTGCGATGGTGTGATGACCACGATCCATCAGTGCCGCTGCCTGTCCGTCGTCGCCGCCATAGGCATAGTTGTTCTTGAAGGTAAGATCCTGCAGATAAGTGCCTGTACCACTGATGACAAGGGGTGCCGTACGGCTGACGCTAGCCATGGTGGGTGTAATCTCAATGCTTACGCCATCGGTGCTTTGTCCAATGATTGAGATATTGTCAACCTTGATGGTGTCGCGGCCATAAGGGGTGTATCCTGATTCCGGATTCTTATATGTACCATAGTCGTACGTACCGTTCTTTAGGAAGATGAATCGACGAACTCCCGAATTCTCTTCGTTTACAGCCTTGATGGCAGCACGAAACTCTGTCTGGTTGCCAACTACTATATAGTCGTTTACCAGCAGGCTCTGCTCAGTGACATAGGTGGCAGTAAGATTTATATTCCCTTTTATGTTAAAGGTATAACTATCGGCTGTTGAGAGGGCTTTGCCCGTTTCTGTCTTCCAACCTGTAAAGATGTAACCTTCGTTTGGTTGTTGTGTCAAGGTAACAGCTGTACCACTGACATATTCTGGACCTGTCGGGTTAGCCTGTACCTGTCCAGCACCCACGGGCGAGACAGAGAGGTTTAGCGTGTATTTCAGCTGTTGCCCTATGGTGCCAAAGAGTGTTCCCTCAATAACGAGGTCACCTACTGAGAGTCCCTTGTCTGCAGCAACGTCAAAGTTATAGATGTTGAAGGTAATACCAAATTGCTGTTCGCTGGCAGCGCTACCACTCAGGTCGTAACTATATGAGGAAACTTCTCCTGCACCACTCCCCGCACCACGATTGGGATGCTGTCCTGATGCCAAGTTCTTTTTGCTTCCGTCACACAGCCATGCTACATCGAAGTTGCCCTTGTCGGTCTTCCAACGGAATGCTTTGAAGCTAACCTTCTTCGGCGTAAAAGCAATGCCGTTTTTCAGCGTTATCAGAAACTGAACGGTATTGTTGTCTGTTGCACTGGAAGACTTTGCAGAAACAGGAAACATGGTTTGTGTGATGCTTCCTATCTCTGATGTCTGGGCAATAGGCGTCCCGATGCCAGAGCCTTTGCTGATTTCTGTTTTGTCGATGAATTGACTGGCTGTGGTGGGTGCGTACGAAGGCTGCTCGGTTGTTGTTCCGGCAGTCATGGACCAAGTGATGTTTGTCACGTCATTGTTAGCGGTCTGTCCATGTAAAGCAATAATGACCAAGAAGGTCATTATTGCAGTAAAGAAAGTCCTTCTCATTTACCTTTTTTACTTTTGATTTTTTTACCCTTTTACCTTTTTACTTTTTACATTTTTTGCCCAACAGCATTATAGTGTGTCCCATTTTTTATGATGACAAGGCGTCCGTTGACAATGACTTTCTTGATAGAACGATCGGTAGACTTGCTGCTGATGGCATTGATGGCGGATGCTTCGCCAGGACGCTCGTAGGGACCGAGATCGCGTGCGGAACCTGTAACACTTCGCTTCAGGAACGGGAAGTCGGCAACGAGCTTCGCCCATACGCCATTGACATCGTCAAGCGAGGCATTACCCTTGTCTATCAGCTTACTGTCAGAAGCCAAACGCCCGAATTTACGAGGCAACCCTCCATAGATGTCGCGTGGCCGCAAGGCATCGTCTTCCTCCAGTGTGAGGTAATCGTCTGGACCAATCTCTGTGACGAGATGGTTGCTCCATCCGTTCTTCTGCATCGCAGCAGCAATGGCATTATAGTCATCTGTTCCGACGCAAATCTCCTGTTTGCCAATGCAGACGTTATTGTAATAGAAGGTCTTCTCGTGAGAACCGCCACTCTCGAACATGAAGTCATAACCGTTGTCGAAACCTAAGCATCCTACGAGTACATGCCCGCCTTTATGACTATTGCAGTCGAAACCTTTGGTGGAACCGCTCTTGTCGCAACCGAAAGCAATGCAGTTGAAGGCATAGTGAACGCCCTCGGACGAACCTCCCGTTCCGTTACCGCCCAACTTGATGCCGTTGCCGTTGCCTGAGAATGATGCCGAGGTGTTCAGGTACTGCTTCACCCACTGGTGGTCTTCGGCATTGCCTGATTCCCACGCCCAGCACTCTGCCAGTACGACATCGTAGTCGGTCTCGTAGAGATCCCAGGCATCGTCGCTGTTACGCCATGCACGGCACCGTATGAAACGGTTGCCCTTTCCGTTGTGCATCTTACAGGCGAAGCCGTCGGCATCTGACCCGTAGTTGGCGTCACAGTCGCAGTTATGGTGAGAGTCGCAGTCTACGATGTCATTGTACGCGCAGTAGCTGCCGTCGTTCTTGGAGATGCCTGGGAAGGTGTCGCTGAACTTATGTCCAAAGCCTAATTGCAGACCTGTGTCCAGGTTATAGGAGAACTCACATCGCTCAATGCGGTTGTGGTTACCTTCCAACTTGATGGCGTTGTCGGCAGCATGCATAATGTGGATGCCGAAGATGATGTGGTAGTTGCCTGTAAGCAGAATACCACGGTCGCCAACGTTGCTAGTCTGTTTATTGCAGTCCAGGAGTTGCTGTTCGAAGTCGAAGACGGGCTTTTCACCATCGGCACAGCGAATGACGATGGGTTGTGTCTCTGTACCTATCTTGTTCATGCGAACCGTCAACTTGCCGTCGCTTCCGTACTTGCTTATTTTATAGGTGCCGCCTTTACAGACGATGTGGTCGCCAGCCCCAGCGGCAGCATAGGCAACTGCAATGTTATACCAGGGCTTTGCCTCAGTGCCGTCGCCCGTGTCGTCATTACCACTTGGAGAGATGTAGTAGGTCTTTCCTGTCGCAGCGGGAATGGGCTTATACGGTACCCATGTGCCTTCTGTGATGTAGGTGGGGTCATCGGTGTCTGGCTCAACAGCGCTGCTCTTGATGGTCACTTTCGACACATAGGTATTGCTGGAACTTCCGGCAAAGCGGAAACGTACGTTACTCTTGCCGTCAAGACCGGTCTTCCCGCTGTACGTTCTGGCACCACTACCGCCTGAAGACTGCTCGGTAAGCGTCTGCCATGCTCCTCCGTCAATCGAGTAGCTGATGGTTAGCTTGTTGCTACCGCCAGAACCCCAGTTTACTGCTATCTTGCCAGGGTCGTCGAGTGTTGGGGTGATGAGATATGACGAACTTCCGCCATTGAATACTGCTTGTTTCACGTTGCTGCTCGTCTGGACTTTTACTTTAAACATTGTCCACGTTCCTGTAGGCAGTGTTACCGCCTGCTCACTGCTGCCACCGTAAGTGCTGTTTGCCAGCGTGCTGAAATCTTCGGTCAGGTCTGCAGCCTGCATGGTCATCGCGCAAAGCAGGCAACCTAATAGTGTAGTTAGCTTTTTCATATATGTGTAGTTTTTTTATTTTATAATCTTTGTGATTTTTATGCCACCGTCGCTCATCTGTTGGCGGACAATGTTGATGCCGCGCTGTAAGCCCTGCTGCTGCATGCCCGACAGCGAGAAGTATTTAGCCGATTGGCGCGCGCTAGTGTCGAAATGCTGTTCTACGGCGGTACTCCCTTTTGCATACCCCGTCACACCCTTGCCTATCTCTACCATGAGGTTAGCACCAGCACCAGTGTTTGCGTTGCCAACAACAGAAGGTACCAAGTTAACGTCGAAACCTTCGTATGCATAATAGTCGGCAGGATTGAAATACGCACCGTCTCCAACCTTCTGCTTCATGTCCGCTTGTCCGTAACATCCCGTTACCTGCAGGTTGTAGTCGGCATAACCATGCTTGGCGTCGGTATAGTCTTTGGTGGGTATCGTACCACTCTCAAACCAGTTCTTCTCGGCGTAGATGTTCGACTTGTAGCCATATCCGATGCTGTAACCCGTTGTCGTCTCATTGGTATAATAGCAGTTCACGATATGCACCTTGCCGAAGCGTACGCGCGGGCAGCGCTCCTGGCATCCGCTGTCCCACCAACAGTTGGCGAATGTCGTATTCAGATGTCCCTCGCTTTCCGTTTGCTTGTCGCTAGCCCCCCAAGTGTTACAGAAACGGTGGTCGTCAGCTCCGCCGCTGCCTCCGCTCATAGGGGCAATCTGATAGAGGAAATGACACCACGTGACGCAGATGTAGTCAGACTCGTGGTTGCAGTCGAAACTGCTGTCCACGCCGTCGCCTATCGTGCAGTGGTCAACCCAGATACGCTTCACACCCTGAAACAGCAAAGCATCGTCACCGTCAATGTCGTAGGCACCTGCTCCCTGAATCGTCAGGTTACGCAGAATGATGTTCTCACAGTCCGCACCACTGCCGCTGGAGAATTTCATGATGCCGCTATTCTTCTTCGTGCGGTCCTTGCTGAAGATGCGCGAGCCAGGCAGTCCCAGGATGGTCTTGTTCTTTACGTGCCAGGTATGCATAGACTTAAACTCAATCTCGCCTTTCACATAGATAATCATCGGCAAGTCGCGCTCGTTGTTGTTTGCGGGATTCTTCCTGGTGATAGCTGCCTCAAACTCATCTTCTGTGCTGACAACCACTTCTTCACCACCAGCACCGCCGGTCACTTCAAAACCTGGCAGCGCGCCCCATCCCAAAGGCCTATTCAAGTCGTATGTGCTCAGTGGCTGCTGTCCACGTACCACCCCTGCCGTCAGCAGGCAGGCGAAGAATGTTGCGACGAAAGGAGAACTCACTTTTTTCATCTTCACTGATATATCTTATTGATTTGTGTTGTTCCATCGCTCATCTGGAATTCCAGAATGTTGACACCTTTTTGGGGTGATGTCAGTTGCATACCATTCATGTTATAGTAGCGAATTCCTACCACACGGGCTGGGTCGGCAGTCTTCACGGCCTTGACGGCTGTAACGTTGTAGTTGTTGTTTCCGCGCGTGGTCAACTGGTCTTCATCGAGCGTAGCGCCAGCGCCATTCTCTGTATTACGCAGCACGTCAGCAACAAGGTTAGCAGGATAGACACCACACTTGTAGTTGGCATCTGCATAAGGATTATAGACGGTACCTGTATAGCCCTTGCCTACCTCAACGGCATCGGCTTCGCCCAGGTTTCCTTTCAGCGTGAAGTGATACTTCTTATCGTCTTGCAAGAAATACTTGTTGTGTCCGCGCATATTGCTCTGGCCTGACTTCAAAACGGTATGCGTGAAGTCGCTGTTCTCAATGTACATCTTTGAGCTGTGACCAATGCCAATGCAATATTGGGCTGGGTCGCTCTCGGTACCGTTCTCCCACAGGCAGTTGGCGATGTGTACCTTACCGAATCGGATGCGCGGACAACGCTGTCCGCAGCCGTGATACCACCAGCAGTTCACGAAGGTGGCATTCAGATAACCCTCGTCGTCACCGCGGTTGTCGCTCGAACCCCACATGGAGGAGCAGCGGTGGTCGTCGCTCTCCCCTGCACGTGACCACGGCGCAATGAGGTAGGAGAACTTACACCATGAGATAGTGAGGTAGTCTGACTTCGTCTTGGCATCAAGGTTGCCGTCGACCCCATCCTGAATGTCACAATGGTCTATCCAGATGTTCTTTGACTCCACTAGTTGGATGTTATCACAGGCAGAGATGTCGTAAGCACCAGCACCTAATAGTGTAAGGTTTCGCAGAATGCAGTTCTCCCAGTTTTGGCAATAGAAGAAACCTGCATAGTCGGCATTGTCATTATGGTTGCGGTTATAAAGTGACGACCCTGGCAGACCATAGATGGTACAGTTCGTTACCTTGTCATAGCGCAGCTTCTCTTTCACCTCAATATTCCCGCTGATGTAGATGGTCTTCGAGGCTTTACCGCCTTTACACGCCTGGAGTGCTGCACGAAGCTCTTCCTCCGTTTTTACGACGACGGGGTTCTCGTCGTTGCTTCCCGTACAACCTTCTTCCAGTCCGATGCTTGCCCAACCTACAGGAGCATTTTGGTCGTAGGACGATAGCTGTGCAAAACTGACCTCGATGCCCAGCGACACTAACATCATCGATATTATGATAGTCTTCTTCATCTTAAAATGGCTTTTGCTGTCCCATGGAATCCCTTGCTACCCTTAACGCTGATAATAACCATGCCGTTAGCTCCTTGCGGCAGTCGAATGGCGGTAGTGCTGCCGTTAAAGCTATGCTGTCCCAACGTGTGACCTGCGGCATCGAACATAGACAGCTGGTAGTCGCGGTCGGACTGTGTATCGTTGACACTGACAAACAGCACACCGTTTTGTGCCTGGAAGAGACGGATGCGCTCATCCTGTGACGTTTGGCTAACCATCTTGATACTCGATAGCTCGCCGTCATACTCATAGGCTCCTAAGTCGGGCGCCTCGCCCGCATACTCAATACCACCTACCTCGATGCCGCGATAGGTAGTGGCGTCAACCTTTGTACCCTTGTCTATGAGCAACTGCTCGGCGGTGACGGTGCTACCGTCGTACATCTTATGAGAAGCACCTCCCTTGATGTGTGCAAACGTCGTCTCGGGCAGGTTGCCGTCCTCGTCACGTGCACCAATCAGTTCCTCATGGTTGGTAATATCGACGAAGAAGTCGGGGTGAGCTTTCTGGAACTCACAGGATGTTACGGTCAGTCCCGTCAGCGTCTCGTCAACTTCAAAGCGTCCGTACTGACTATTCTTTCCGTGCTCAGACGGCTTGACCGTGCCGTCCTTATCGCGCTTGTCAGTGGCATCGTTGTCGTTGATGGCGATACAGTTGATGAGACGTACCTCATGACCACTGGCTATAGCCTCATAGATGCGGTACGAATAGGTCTTGTCGCTCGAACTGGCTAGAACACTTGTGTGGGTAATGCCTGTACAGTTGTTCAAAATAATATCGCCGGCATTATGGTTCTGGTCGAAGCCTTTTGCTTTGTTATAGACAGCCAGGCAGCGGTTCATGTAAACATTCATGGCTCCCTGGTCGGAACCGCACTTAAAGCCATTGCCGTTACCTTTTGGTGCAACCTTGTCCAGCGCAAGGAACCCATTCTTATAGGAGATGCAATTCTCGATAATGATGGTCATGTTGTCGCCAAAATTACCGTCCTTCTTATAGAAGACATCCCATCCGTCATCGCTATTGGCCCAAGCACGACAGCCGTAGAAATAGTTGTTGTCGCCCACTGAAATCTTCGGAGCAAAGCCGTCTGCGTCGCCCTCATCCTCGTCGCAGTTAAGGTATGAGTCGCAGTTGATGACTTTGTTGTTCGATGCCAAGTTCTTCATCTGTAGTCCAGTGTCTCCGTTTTTATAGAAGTTACACAACTCGATGATGTTGTCGTGGCCGTCCTGTGTGCGGTTCACCACATCAGCACTGGAGCCGCCCGTCGGTTTGTTGCGCTCAATGAGCAAACCGTTGTCTGAAGCATTGGTGATGTCGATGTTCTTGAAGTGCCAGTACGAACTTGTCAGGCGCACACCCTGATACGGGTTGTTAGAGTGTGCGTGGTACGGCTGTCCAGAGAAATCGAGCACGGCCTGTCCATCTTTACCGAAGAGCTCGATGTACTTATTGGGTTCACCGTTCGTCTCGTCAATATTGATGCGCTTGTCGTAGACGTAGGTTCCCGCCTTCATCCAGATACGGTCGCCAGGCTGCGCAATAGCCACCGCCCTCTGCAGGTCGAAGAAGGGGTTCTGTTCTGAGCCATCGGCAGTTGCATCGTTACCATCGGGTGCGCACCATATCTCGTCGCCCAGGATGTTGTCAGGCATATCAGGAACGTCTTCTGTCAGGAACTGCTTCTCCTCTCCATAGACGGTACCTTTAGCGGTGATGGCGTAGGCACGAACATAGTAAGTGGTAGCTTCGTCGAGGGTAACACTGGTCGAGAACTTATACGATGGCTTCGACATTGTTACGCGTGTACCTTTATTATAATCAATGCCATTCGTCGTGTCGTAGATGATGCCGACTTCGGTCAGCTCCAGTCCGCCATCGTCGGTAACGACACCGCCCAAACGGTATTTCTTGCCGCTCTTAGTGACATCACTGGTAGCCACAACTGCAGATGTTGCCTCAGCGGTACTGAAGCTCTTGATTTCACCATAGGCATAACCAGCATTCGATAGAGCATAAGCGCGGTAGTATACAGTCTGCTCTGCTTTAAGACCAGTGATGAGCACAGAGATATTGTTCTTCGTGGCGTCCTCCGTCTCCACGACGTTGTCAGCCAATGAGGGCTGTGCTGTCAAACTCCAGATAATTCCTGCCTCCGTAATGGGTTGATCACCTCGGTCGGTAATCTCGCCATTCACCTCGGCCGTATTCTTAGTGATGTTATACGCTTCGCCTGTTACTATGGTAGCAGGAGTACCGTATGCCTGAGCATACACAGTGATGTTGTCGATGTCGGAGTCACCGCTATTCTCGTTAACAAGCTTTATACGATTGACATTCAGATTCTCAATCGTTGCTGTGCGCAGGGCACCATCGGTACCGCTTGTTGCCGTAGCTTCCGTCCATGTTGAGCCTGCGTCAGTCGACGTATATATCTTCACCTCTTTGCGCCATTGGTTCCATGAGACGCTTTTTACACCGCTGTTCAGAATGGGGGTGATGACGTAACCGCCATTCTTATAGACGCGTAGGTTCATCGTCGACCCGTTGATATTGTAGCTCGAACTCGTTGATACAAAGGCGTTATTGTATATCCACGTGCCCTGGTTGGCAACATAGAACTCCTGGTCGGAAGTTGACTGTGTCTGAGGGAAGGTTGCGGCATCCTCGAAGTCCTGCAAAAAATAGCGACCCTCGCTGTCAACGGTCTGTCCTTTATCGTCAATCAGCGTCTTAAACGACTTGATGACACCATAGGCTTGAGTGTCACCATATTTGGCATAGGCACGATAGTAAACGGTAGAACCCTCGCGTAGATCCGTTACCGATACTTTAAAGTTGTCAGCTACAATGGCAGACTTGACTACATTGTCGTTGATGGAAGGTTCCTTGTTGCTGGTGCTCCACACGAAACCAACCTCCGTCACGTCCTGTTCCTTCTTTGTTATAGTGCCGTTCAGCGTTGCCGCTGTCAGCGTAATGTCTGTCGCCTCGCCAGTAGCAACGGTAACGGGGGTGTCGAAAGTCTGAGCATAGACAGCCAGATTGTCAATGTCGGCATCCTTTGAGGCAGTGTTAGTCACTTTGATGCGGTTCACTGTCTCGCTGTTTACCGTTGCCGTCACCTTCTTGCCGTTGGTTGTAGCTGTCACCTCAGTCCATGTGGTTCCGCCATCAGCCGAAGTGTACACCTTTACACTGGCACGTCCAATGTCGAAGGTCACCTTGCTGACGCCATTGGTGAGAACGGGCGTGATGACATACGTTCCGTTCTTTGGCAAGCGCAGGTTCATCGTCGAACCGTCAGGAATATAGCTGCCGTTGGTTGCCGAGAAGGAATTGTAGTATATCCATTCGCCCTGTCCGGCAATATTGAATTTTACTTCAACTCCAGTCCCCTTTCCCTGTGTCTCGTCGGGGAAAGTCGTCTGGTCCTCGAAGTCCTGAAGAAAATACAGACCGTCACCACCGATGGCGCTGGCAGACAGTACGGCATAGAACGACATGACAAACATCGTTATATGCCTTGTAAGAAGAGTCCTTTTCATAAGTATATTTGTTAGTAAGTTCTTTCTGAAATAGTAGTTGGAATATCAGATGCAAAGATAAGTATTTTTAATTTATCTTTTTCATTAGCACACAATAATTTATGCGTAAACGTTTACGCTAAAATCGTAAGCTTTTTACAACAAACTATTGTCAGAAGAACTTACTTTTCCCTGTCGAACAGGCCGTAGGTCGTGCGCAGCACGATGAACTCGGTGCGGCGGTTCAGTTGGTTGCAGGTCTCTTGCTGATCCGCATCGAGCGTCTTAATGAACTCCTGTGTCAAGACGTCACCCTCCTTCAGGAACGCATACTTCTCCGTCAGCTTCCGACGAATTGTTTTGGGCTTCTCCTTGCCGTAGCCCACAGGGGTTAGGCGGTCTTTCGATATGCCGTGCTCAATGAGATAGTTCACGACGCTCTCTGCTCTGCGTTGCGAGAGCCGCTTGTTGTATTCTGCAGAGCCGCGGTAGTCTGCATGAGCCGACAGCTCAATGGTAACGTTGGGGTTGTCGTTCAGCAGGATAACAAGCGAGTCGAGTGCCGATGCACTCTCAGGCCGTAGCGTAGCCTTGTCGAAGTCATAGAAGATGTTGTCAATCAGCACAGGCGCCGTGATGCTTGCAAGGGGGAATTGCAAGACATACTCCGTCGACTCCTCTACTGGCTCCACGCGTAGCTGTTCTTTGTGGTTCAGAAATCCCTTACACGTTCCTAGGAAAACATAGTCTATGCCAGGCTTTATCTCGTGGGTGAATGAACCGTCGCCCTTCACGCTGAGTTTTAAGTTCGTGCCGTCGTTGCCCACCATATATACTTGTGCTGCTGGCAGCTCATAGCCGTCTTTCTCATACACCCACCCCTTCACCGTCTGGATGATTTCCGGATTGTAGAACGAGTAGATGTGGTCCCAGCCCTTGCCGTCACCGCGATTGCTTGAGAAAAAACCTTTGTTAAGCAGTCCCTCGAAAGTCATTCCGAAGTCGTCGCCATGCGAATTCAAGGGGTATCCTGGGTGTTCGATAGTCCAGTGGGTAGAGTCGGGCTTAGCAATGTAGATGTCCAGTCCCCCCATTCCCTCGTGACCGTTGCTTGAGAAGTATAAGTCGCCGTTAGGTCGGAATGTAGGAAACATCTCGTCGCCAGGCGTATTGATGGGTGCCCCCAGATTTTCAACGCCACCTACGCCGCTGGTCGTCAGACGGACGCGCCATATATCGTATCCCCCCCTTCCGCCTGGCATGTCGCTGGTGAAGTAGAGCCAATTCCCGTCAGGCGAGATAGCAGGGTGCGCATATGCCGACAATGTGTCGCGTGTCAGTTTTAACTCTGTAGCCTTGCTCCATGCGGCATCTGAGCGCTGGCTGGTGGCAATGGTGGCATAGCGGGGGTATGAGGGGTCGGTCTTACATTGTGTCAAGTACATTGTCTTACCGTCAGGCGTGAAGCTGCACGCACCTTCATCACCGTCGCTGTTCAACTCGGTGTCTATCACTTCGGGCTTCTGCCATTTGCCCTTGTCGTCCTTCTGCGAATAGAAGATGTCAGCATTCTTCGTTCCTGTTATGCCACTCAACTCGTCGCCTTTGGCCTGATTGCGTGTCGAGGTAAAATACAGAAAGTCGTTCTCATCACCGCTCAGCATTGGCGAGTAGTCGGCACGTCTTGAGTTAAAGAAGTTCTCGCGTTTGACGGTATATGCCGAACCTTCCTTGCGCCATTGGGGGGCTTTTTGTGCTGAACGCAGTCCTGTTCGTGCCAATTCAATATATGCGGCAGAGGCGAGAGGCACGCTGTCCAAAAACGTCTGAAATTCTTTGGCTGCTGTCTTGTAGTCGCCGTTCTTCATCAACTGCTGGGCCAACCGCAGGTGCGTCAGCGAGTCCGTCTGTTTGTAGCGAACGGCGTTGTTATAAGCGGCAATGGCTTTCTGCGTATAGTTGATGCGTCGGTAGCACTCCGCCATCTTCAGCGCACGCTGTCCTCGCAGCGCCCGTTCTTTGGAAGGCGTTTGCGAGTAGGCTTTGCGGTATTGTACCGATGCGTCGTAGTATTCGCCCAACGCGTAGAACTTGTCGCCTTTCTTCATAGCCTGCTCCGCACCGCACCCCACGAAGAGCACGGCTACCGCTACGAAACATATCAGGAGTAGACATTTGCGCATACAATACTAATAACGCAAGCCTCGCTGTTTTATTGCGTTGAGTTCGTTTTTACTTGGGGTGCTCGTTAGGCTTGCAGAAACCGTCCTTAAGTGTAAAAGGGAGAAAAGTACAAGAAATATAATTGAAAAATTATGAGCAAAGCGTGCTTATTTCAAAAATAATGTGTATCTTTGTCGCCATATTATTCGAATATGAAAGAATTTGTTATCTCTGAAGTCAAAGCCGAGACTGCTGTGTTGGTAGGTCTGATAACGCAGCAGCAGGACGAGACGAAGACGAAAGAATATCTCGACGAGTTGGAATTTTTAGCTGATACTGCTGGTGCTGTTACCGTCAGGCGCTTCACGCAGAAGGTGCAGGGTCCCAGTCAGGTGACTTATGTCGGTAAGGGCAAGCTTGACGAGATAAAGCAATATATCATGCAGCAGGAAGACGCTGACGAACCTGTGGGTATGGTAATCTTCGACGACGAGCTTTCCGCCAAGCAGATACGCAACATTGAGGCGGAACTGAAGGTAAAGATACTAGACCGTACATCGCTAATCCTCGACATCTTTGCCATGCGGGCACAGACCTCCGAGGCTAAGACTCAGGTTGAGTTGGCACAGTATCGCTACATGCTGCCCCGTCTGCAACGACTGTGGACACACTTGGAACGGCAAGGCGGCGGCTCGGGCAGCGGCGGCGGTAAAGGCTCTGTGGGTCTGCGCGGACCAGGTGAGACGCAGTTGGAGATGGACCAGCGTATTATTCGGCAGCGTATCTCTTTGCTCAAAGAACGGCTAGTGGATATCGACAAGCAGAAGACGACGCAGCGAAAGAATCGCGGCCGACTCATCCGCGTAGCGTTGGTGGGCTATACCAACGTAGGCAAGTCAACGCTGATGAACCTGTTGGCGAAAAGCGATGTCTTTGCCGAAAACAAACTCTTTGCCACACTTGATACGACTGTGCGCAAGATGGTCATTGATAACCTTCCATTTCTCTTGGCTGACACTGTGGGGTTTATCCGTAAGTTGCCAACCGACCTGGTTGACTCCTTTAAGTCGACACTCGACGAGGTGAGGGAAGCCGACCTGCTGGTGCACGTAGTTGACATCTCGCATCCTGACTTTGAAGAACAGATAATGGTGGTAGAGAAGACGCTTGCCGAACTGGGCTGCGCTGACAAACCCTCTCTGCTGGTGTTCAATAAGATAGACGCCTATACGTGGAAACCTCAGGATGACGACGACCTGACACCACCCACCAAGGAGAACGTGTCGTTGGATGACCTAAAGCGGACGTGGATGGCCAAACTTTCCGCCGCCCCGCTGTTTATCTCAGCCAAGCAGAAGGAGAATATCGACGAGTTGCGCAGCGTACTATATAAGAAAGTGCGCGAGTTGCACGTTCAGAAATATCCTTATAACGACTTCCTATATCCTTCGGAAGAGTAAAAGAGAAACATTAGAACCAGACACAAATAGTATTACTTATGAGAGACTACAGACATTTGACAGACGAGGAAATCATTGTATTAGAGAACAACAGTTGTTGGGCTGAAGACTGGAACCGCATCATGGTGGCAGAGGCCTTCTCACCCTATGGTTTCCACCGTGTAGTGTTTTACGGAGATATCCGACTGGGGGTCTTCGAACAACAAGTGGAGGTGACCAGTGGCTTTACTAAGCATGCGGGCATCAACGACGCTACACTGCGCAACGTGACCGTGGGTGACAACTGCTTGATTGAACGTGTGGGCAATTACATTAACAACTACACCATAGGTGACAACTGCTTCATCTCCAACATTTCGACGATGGAGACGACACAGGGCGCTACCTACGGTGAGGGACACCTGGTTAGCGTGCTCAATGAGATGGGCGACGGAAACGTCATCCTGTTCCATGACCTGAACTCGCAGTTGGCAGCATTTATGGTGAAATATTTCAAGGATAAGCAGCTGAAAGACAGTCTGACCCGCCTCATCAACGAGGAGATACGTTTCACGCAGCCCGAGCAGGGCACCATTGGCAATAGGGTGAAGATTGTCAACTCGAAGGAGATTACCAATACAGTTGTGAAGGACGACTGTGAAATAAACGGTGCCGCACGTCTGAGCGACTGCACCATTATGTCTTCGGCCGATGCCTCTGTCTATATTGGTACAGG
Source organism: uncultured Prevotella sp. (assembly GCA_946540105.1). GTDB lineage: Bacteria > Bacteroidota > Bacteroidia > Bacteroidales > Bacteroidaceae > Prevotella. The sequence continues at coordinate 19,844 of CAMNIA010000002.1, forward strand.
TGTCATCTGCGAGAACTCCATTATCTGTAATGGCTGTAGCATCACCAACTCGGTGAAGATGCAAGACTGCTTTGTGGGCGAAGCCTGCCAGATAACCAACGGCTTTACTGCCGAGGCCAGTGTCTTCTTTGCCAATAGCTATATGGCTAACGGCGAGGCGTGTGCCGCCTTCTGTGGACCTTTCTCTGCGTCACACCATAAGTCGAGCCTGCTCATCGGCGGCGAGTTCTCGTTCTACAATGCCGGCTCGAATACCAACTTCTCGAACCACGCCTATAAAATGGGACCTCTGCACTACGGAACCCTGGAACGCGGTACGAAGACAGCAAGTGGTGCCTACGTGCTGATGCCCGCCAAGATAGGCGCCTTCAGTGTCTGTTTTGGCAAACTGATGAACCACCCCGACATGCGCTGTCTGCCTTTTGCATACCTGCTGGCATACGGCGAGACAATGTATATCGTTCCTGGACGTAACATCACGACGGTGGGACTGTATCGTGACATCAAGAAGTGGCCCAAGCGCGACAAACGGCCTGCCTCCTGCCGTAAATCGATTATCAACTTCGATTGGTTGTCACCATTTACCGTCGGCGAAATCGTGCAGGGCAAGCGTATCCTCGAAAACCTGCGTCAGGCAGGCGGTAAGAATGTGTCGTCGTATAACTTCCAAGAGTACATCATCAACGCCACGTCGCTGAAGAAAGGCATCAAATACTACGATATCGCTCTGCGCATCTACATAGGTGCCGTCGTGAAACGTGCCATCAAGGGCGGATGGCTGGGAAAACCTGAGAATACCATAGGCGAGGGCGACTGGAACGACCTGTCGGGTCTCTTGCTGCCGGCATCGGAGGAAGCGCGTCTGCTCAATGACATCAAGAGCGGAATGATTGAGAGCATACAGGAGGTGCTTGACCGTTTCAACGACATCAACAGCCACTACCGTGAATATCAGTGGGCGTGGACCTATCAGCTCATCCTCGACTATTACGGGCTGGACGAACTGACTGACGCTGCCATCCAGCGCATTCGTGAAGACTATGTCAAGGCTCGACGTGCCTGGATAGCCGAAATCCGCAAGGATGCACAGAAAGAGTTTGACATGGGTGATGTCGAACAGGAGGTATTCGACGACTTTATTTCGAAGCTCGATCACGAAGTGGATTATGAAGACTAAATAGAAATAGGTAATAAGGAGAGACAGAACGATGAAAAAAATGCTTTGCATTTTGCTTGCTGTGCTGCTACTCAGCTCTTTTAGCAAGTACAAGTTTGAAGAGGTCAAGGATGATCCACTGAAGACGCGTATCTATACATTGAAGAATGGTTTGAAAGTTTACTTGAGTGTCAACGACGAGAAGCCACGCATACAGACATACATTGTGGTGCGTACGGGTTCGAAGAACGACCCCGCAGAGACGACGGGACTGGCACACTATTTGGAACACCTGATGTTCAAAGGTACTGATAAGTATGGTGTGACAGACCCGAAAGCCGAAGCCCCCCTGCTTGCCGACATTGAGCAGCGCTACGAGAAATATCGCCAGCTGAAGGACTCCGATGCACGCCGGAGGGCTTATCATGAGATTGACTCCGTGTCGCAACTGGCGGCACGCTACTTTATTCCCAACGAGTACGACAAGATGATGTCACACATCGGTGCCGAGGGTACGAATGCTAACACGTGGCACGACCGTACGTGCTACGTCGAGGACATCCCGTCGAACCAAGTCGAGGCGTGGCTGAAGATAGAAGCCGACCGCTTCAAGAACATGACCATTCGCGGATTCCATACCGAGCTGGAGGCTGTCTATGAGGAGTATAACATCTATCTGACCGATGACAACGAGAAGATGTACAACGCCATGATGACAAAGCTCTTCCCCTCGCACGCCTACGGCACGCAGACCACCATCGGTACACAAGAGCACTTGAAGAATCCCAGCATCACGAACATCAAGAACTACTTCAAGAAGTGGTATGTGCCTAACAATACCGCCATCTGTATGGCCGGTGACTTCAACCCCGATGCAGTCATCGCGTTGATTGATAAGTACTTTGGCGACTGGCAGCCAGCGTCTGAGGCTGACATCCAACAACCCTCATTCCCTGTGCAGCCTGTGCTGACTGCTGCTGTCGACACTACCGTCGTCGGTCAGGAGGCAGAGCAGCTGCTATTAGGTTGGCGTTTCGACAAGGCATCATCGCTCCAGTCAGATACCCTGTTGGTAGTAGAATATATGCTGAATAACGGTGTGGCAGGACTGATTGACCTGGACATCAATCAGCAGATGAAGATGCAACGCGCTGAGGCTTCAACCGAGATGCTGTTGGACTACAGCACCTTCCAACTGGGCGGAACACCCCGTCAGGGACAGTCGCTCGATGAGGTGCGCAGCCTGCTGTTGGCAGAAGTGGCGAAGTTGAAGAGCGGCGACTTCAGTGATGATCTGTTACCATCGGTCATCAACAACCTGAAGCTACGTGAGTTCGAGGCGATGGAACACAATAATTCTCGTACGTCAGCCTTTCTTTCAGCCTTCGTCAATGGCACTCCATGGGAGCAGCGCGTCAAGAAGTTCGACCGCGTCAGCGGCATCACGAAACAGCAAATCATTGATTTCGTCAACCGCCATTTCCGTGACAACTACGTCGCAGTCTATAAACGGCAAGGCACAGATCCCAACCAGAAGAAGATTGACAAGCCCGAGATAACCGCCATACCTACGAACCGCGACGCCGTCAGCCAGTTTGTGCAGGAGATACAGCAGATGGAGGTAAAGCCCATCGAGCCACGCTTCGTCGACTTCCAGCGCGACTTGACCTTTACAACCGCCGACAATGGTTCCCCCATAGTCTACGTCCAGAATACGGAAAACGGACGCTTCCAGCTGTACTTCCGCTACGACTTCGGCGAGGACGCTGACATTCGTTACTACTACGCGGCTGACTATTTGGACTATCTGGGTACCGACTCGCTCAGTGCCGAGCAGGTACGCCAGCAGTTCTACAAGCTGGCATGCCATTATGGTGTGAATGTAGAAGAGCGTACGGTGACAGTCTTCTTGTCAGGTCTCGCCAAGAATATGCCTCAGGCACTAACGCTGCTTGACCATCTGATGCACCACGCCAAGGTTGACAAGGCGGCTTATCAGCAGTATATTGCCGTGCATGACAAAAAACTGACCGACCGGAAGTTCAACCAGCAGACCAACTTCGGGGCTTTAGCGCAGTATGGTCTTTATGGTCCTTATAACTCCATGCGTAACCTGATGACCGCGCGTCAGCTAGAAGCAACAGACCCGCAGGTGCTATTAGACCTGCTGAAAGGGTTGGACCAGTACCAGCACTCCATATTGTATTATGGTCCGCTGACGACTACCGAATTGGCAACAACTGTCGCCAAAGGTCAACCTTTGGCAAAGACACTGAAACCTGTACCGCAGGGCAGGCACTACACCATGCAGCTCACGCCGCAGAACGAGGTCATGATAGCCCCCTACGATGCGAAGAACATCTACATGATGCTAATGCACATCGAAGACCAGCCTTGGCGTGTCGACGATGCTGCCGTCAAGGCTATCTTCAATGAGTATTACGGTGGCTCGATGGGGAGCGTTGTGTTCCAAGAGATTCGTGAATCACGCGGCTTGGCTTATCATGCTAATGCCGTCTTCAGTGACCGAAAATACCCTGACCTACAAGACCAGGCGCTGGTGCTTATCGTCACCCAGAACGACAAGCTGATGGACTGTGTACGTCAGTTCCACCACATTCTGGATACTATTCCGCAGAACGAGGGGTCGTTCCAAATAGCCAAAGAGGCTGTCAAGAAGAAAATAGCCAGCAACCGCACTACGAAGTCGGCACTTATCAGCGCCTGGCTGTTAGCGCGTAATATGAACATCGACTACGACCTGAACCAGCGCATCTACGAACAACTGCCTGATGTTACGCTGAAGGACGTGGTGCGCTTCGAACAGGAACATATGGCTCGTAAGCCTTACCGCTACGTCATCTTGGGCGACGAGCGTGAGCTGGACATGAAGTCACTGGAGCAGATAGCTCCCGTCAAGCGTCTGTCGACTACTGAGATATTCGGATACTAAGCTGGTGCTTCTTACCGCTGTCTATGGTGTATTTTTTCAAAACACCAGGTCCGCAAGAGCTATTGCCTAGTCCCATCACGGCGCAGTCAATGGAGAGGAAGGTCTTGCCTTCCTCTTCTTTTAGCTCATAGTCGTGGCTCTTGCTCGCCAGATACTGTGCGGAGTAGGGCAGTGCTGAGAACGAGAAGGCTTGGCTGACGGCTTCGATGCGTAGCTTCTTGCCCTTCTTGGTCTTCAGTTCCACGTATGTGCAGTCTTCGTGGTTGCCTGAGTCCTGCGGACGTGGGTAGTGAACGTACTGCTCGCTGACCTTCGATTGCCACAAGCCAATGGGGCACGACACCTTACGGTCAGGGTAGTTGTCCCACGGTCCGCGACCATACCACGTCAGCAGTTCGTACTCACGCGGCAGTTCGATGACGATGCCCAAACGTGGCAGTGGGGGCAACGTGTCGGGAATCACGAAGGTAAAGGTCAGTTCGTTGCCGTTCTGCTCCATCGTCATTGGGAGTCGCAGGGTGTCCAGTCGGCAGCGTTTCCAGTCTTTTGCCAACCAGTTGCCGAAGCTTTTGTCGTTGTCAGTTGGTGCACGGAAACACTGCGGTCTGATGGCATCGACGAGGGCTGAAAGGTGGGCGCTGAGTACCTGTTGCTTCTTCAGCGCCTTGGGCTTGGCAGCCTTGGTCTCGGGGTACTTGTCAGCAATCTGTTGCTCGCTGCTGCCGCCATAGACGGCTTGTACCTCGTAGTATTTTGGCGTCAGACTGCGGTCGCTCATGATGATGCCATTCATGCAGAAGGCATGCAGATTGGGCTTGTCGCCAAAATCGCCACCATAGAGCACTGGGGGATTCTTGGCCAATGGTTTATTGTTCATGGTTGAACCTTGAACCTTGGAAGCAGAATCTTGAATCTTGAACCCTGAATCTTGAACTGGAATAATTCCCTGGTCTACCCAGTCCCATATGAAGCCGCCCAGCAAACGTGGGTTGGCGTTTATCTCGTCCCAATACTCTTTGAAGTTGCCTAAAGCATTACCCATTGAGTGGGCATACTCGCTGGTCAGCACAGGACGGGGTCCGCCATCGCTGCCCTCCCACGCGCAGTGGTCTCCAGTTCGGTTCGCTATTTCCACCAGTCGTTCCCAGCGTGCATTCTCGGCACGCTCTTTGTCAGAGCCTTCGGCAATGCCCGGGTTGAGGTATTCCTTCATCACGCGTGGGTAGAAACGCGAGATGACATCCACCGTATGGGGGTCTGAGGCGGTACGTCCTGAAGCGATATTCACCGACAGCATGCCCTGCGCCCCTTCGTAGTGTACGGGACGGGTGGGGTCAAACTCGTGCAGCCATGCCGACATTGCCGCATGGTTAGCGCCATATCCGCTCTCGTTGCCCAAACTCCAGAAAATGATGCAGGGGTAGTTCTTATCACGTTCGGCCATACGCACCACGCGGTCCATGAAGGCATCGTGCCAGTCGGGTGTCGATGCCAGCGTACCACGCAGACCGTGTGTCTCGCAGTCGGCTTCGTCCATGACGTACATACCGATAGAGTCGCACAACTCGTACCAGCGTGGACAGTTGGGATAGTGTGACAGGCGCACCGCATTGATGTTGGCCTGTTTCATCAGTTCCAGGTCACGCTTCATCACAGCCTCCGTCATTACGCGCGCCCTATAGGGGTCGTGCTCGTGGCGGTTTACACCGCGTATCTTAATGGCCTTGCCATTCACCTTCAGTTGACCGTCCTCTATGCGGATACTTCGGAAGCCCACTTGCTGTGTCACGCGCTCAACGGTCTTCCCGCTGGTGTCTTTCAGTTCAAGACATAGGCTGTAGAGGTAGGGGGTTTCTGCGCTCCACAGTCGTGGTTTGTTTACCTTCATCGCCATACGCTCAAATTTCCGGTACCCCCGTTGTGAATACCATTCGTTCATGCGTTTGGCCTTATGCGCCAGGTCCAGCACCTCGTCGGCAGCAACAGAGTCGCTGGCTAGCTCGTGCGAACCATCCTTAAGTGTTGCCACTAGGCGGTAGCCCTCGCCTGTCGCTCCGTTATAGACGGCAAACAGCGGGTTGATGGCTAATGTCCATAGGTCGTTGCCTTGTGAGGCACCGTCGGCGGATAGTGTGCGCACAGCAACATCCCTGAGCCTTACATCGGGTGTGTGATACATCAGCACGTCACGATGGATGCCGCCAAAACGCCAGAAGTCTTGATCCTCCAGATAGGAGCCGTCGCTATACTTATACACTTCGATGGCTATCTTGTTTTCACCCTTCTTAATATATGGGGTCACGTTAAACTCGGACGGTTCCATAGACCCCTGGCTGTAACCAACTTTCTTGCCGTTTATCCAAACATAGAACGCCGACATCACTCCCTCGAAGCGCAGAAAGGTTTGCCCCGTCAGCCACTCGTTGCCAATGGTGAAAGTCCTTCTGTACTGACCTGTCGGGTTGCGTTCCTCGTACGTCGTCCAGTCACTCTTGGGCTCACTCGTCACACGTGGTGGGTCTATCTTAAACGGATAGCCTGCAGAGACGTAGATAGGCGTCCCATAGCAATGGCCGCTGGTGTTCACTTCCCAGTTGGCGGGAACCGGAAACACCGTCCATCCGCTGTCATCGAAGTCGGTGCGGTAGAAGTCCTTCACCCGCAACTCGGGTGTCTTCGTCCAGCGGAATCTCCAGTCGCCATTGAGCAACATCATACGGTCGCCCTTCTGGTTGCCAAAGGGGATGAAGTATGCGCGTGCCGGCTCACGGTTTACTTCTAACACGTGGTTGTTCTCCCAGTCGTGCTGTTTGCTCTGTGCCGCCATCAGCGTTGCCGTCATGAGCAGCAGTAAAGAGATTATGTTTCTTCTCATCATAAGTCATGTTTTTATCTATAAAAAAAGACTGACGTTACCCCATTTTGTCGTCAGTCCTCTTACTAAATGCTCACCATTCCGGACCTTTCAAGTAGGGGTGAACGTGCCATCTAACAGGTAGAAAAACGCCGAGTTGCTGGTAGAAAAACGCCGAGTTGCTGGTAGAAAAACGCCGAGTTGCTGGTCGATAGCGTCCGCCGCACAAATTAGGGCGGGCGCCCATAAATATTGGAGCGCCCGCCCTGATATGTTGGAGCGGTCGGTCGAAACTGGATTTTATTCTGTCTGATTGTCTTGCTTTATAGACTTAATAGTTCTCGGCCTTTACTTGGAAATACGACTGTGGATGGTCGCAGACGGGGCATACATCGGGAGCTTTCTTCCCAATGACGATATGTCCGCAGTTGCTGCATTGCCAGATGACGTCTCCGTCCTTGGTGAAGACACGCTCGCGCTTGACGTTGTCCAAGAGTTTGCGATAGCGCTCTTCGTGAGCTTTCTCGATGGCTGCTACACCTTCGAACTTTTCGGCAATCTCAGGGAAACCCTCTTCACGTGCTTCACGTGCCATGCGTGCATACATGTCTGTCCACTCAAAATTCTCACCTCCTGCGGCAGCCTCTAGATTGCTGGCAGTGTCCTTGATGGCACCACCCTCCAGCAACTTGAACCACATCTTGGCATGTTCTTTCTCGTTGGCTGCCGTCTCCTCGAAGATAGCGGCAATCTGAACGAAACCGTCTTTCTTGGCCTTAGAAGCCCAATACGAATACTTGTTGCGAGCCATTGACTCACCGGCAAAAGCCTCTTGCAGATTCTTCTCTGTCTTTGTTCCTTTTAATTCTTTCATAGCGTTGTATTTGTTTGGTTTAGTATATGTATGTAAGTTGTTTGATGTCTGATGTAATACCTTGTAGAAACTATTGTATCTCCATTTCTTTGAATTCAACATCGTTGGTATAGATGCGCAGCGTGTATGTTCCGGCATTGATTTGTGTGCCGGTAGTGGTGGAGAGCATCTTGAACTTGTTCGGAGTGGGTGGAAATGTGACGTTACGATCTACGAGAACAGCGCGCTTGGAGTCGGTAATAGTCATGCGCGCCGTGACGGGGCTGCCCGTCGTGTTCTTATAACGGAAGCGCAGGGCATATTCCTGTCCCAGACCTGGTGTAATGTTGAACGTGCCGTTCTGTTTGGCTGACGGCTGGTAGACGGTGGCAGGACGCGCCTCGGTATCGTTAGGTAGTTCGGCTTTCGGCAATTTGGCTATGGTGTCGGTGTCGAGGGCATGCCAGTTGATGTTTGATGTTTGATGTTTGATGTTTGATGTTTGATGTTTCGAGGCAACGGCAATGCCGCAGATGACTGCCTGTCCTGACTTGACTTCTGGGAACGAGATTCGTAGTTTGCCATCTTTAGCCTGAGCATAGACGACGCGTTTCAGTGAACCGCAAAAGCCAGCCTCTGCCCATGGGTCGAGGTCATCAACGACAGTTTTGCCATTGACGGCGACATCGAAGATACGCAGTCCTTCGTAGTCGGCTTCCTCGGAAGCCTGTTTCCCATGCCAGGGCTCAACGAAATAGAGCTCAATGCGGTAAGTCGCCGTGTCAGTGGGTAAACCGCTGACAACGGAGGGGACGGGCAGGTCGTACCACAGGCGATGCCGACCGAAACGGAAGAACTGGAATAGTTCGTCGCTCTTGGTTCCACGAATGTCATGACGGATGTGACGCTGAGAGGCTTGAAGGGCATTGACACCTGCAAAGTCCTGACCCCAGGAATGGCTGTGAATGGTGTCGTCAGCCAGCCACTCCTGTCCGTACTCATCGGTAAAGGCATCACCACCGCAGTTGATGCGATAGAGGTAGTAGTATCCCTTTGCCCCTTTGACCAAATCGACGTTGCGGTCGGCAGCAGTAAGTTTGAAGTCTGAAGTTTGAGGTTTGAAGTTTGAAGTTTTTTCTTCCGCTTTTGTTTTTACATATCTCTGACGGTACATATAGTAGGCTGGGGTAGGTTCTTCCCAGGCGGTAACAAGTCCTTTGTAGTTGATGGGACCTATCTTGTCAATGCGCCGAAGTGCCCCGTCGGGCTGAACGCGTCCAGGATTGTCGTGTGAGTTGAATATCCACTGGAAGTGGCCGCAGACACCAGAGAATTCCGATGTCTGATGTCTGACGCCTGATGTCTGAGTTTGAAAGGCCTTTTCAGCCAGGCGGGCCTTGGTCTCGAGGAGGCGTGTAAAACTTTCCTCGCTGTATTTGTCAGCACCGTGCAAGTCAATGGTACGCCAGGCACCATACTCGCCGTTGAGTAGTTGTGAAGGCTCCTTGAGTTCGTTGTCGTAGTTTTCGGCGCTACCCCCATAGGTGCCGCTCCAGTTTTGGATGACATTCCAGTCGGTACCTTCTCCCCCATTGCAAGTGGTGATGGCTCGCTGGTCTTTGCATGTGGGGTCGAGTGCGCGGATGATGTCAGCACACTCTTCGGCAAAAGCCTTGGGCAATACGCTCTCGTTCTGCAAGCCCCAAAGGATGATAGAGGGTGAGTTGCGACGCTCCTTAATCCAGCGTACTAAGAGACGCTTGAAATTGTCACGAAATTGAGGTGTGTCATACCAAATATGGGCGGAGAACTGGCTCCAGAAAAGGATGCCCTGCTGATCGAACAGTTGCTGGTAGAGCAGGTTGTGGGGCTGGTGGGCTTCGCGGAAGGCATTGAAACCGGCATTGGTAATCTGCTTCACACGCGAGCGGATTTGTTCAGGTGTGAAGGCATGGCTACTACCCAATAGGTGTTCATACTCACATGTGCCATTGATGAAGGTTGGCGTGCCATTTAAGAAGAAACGATTGTCAGTGACTTTTATGGAGTCATTGCGAGTAGCGGACAGGCGCTTTCGAAGCACAGGCCAAGAGATGCTGCGTATGCCGAACGGCGTGCGCAACTCGTCGGTTGTCTTGCCGTCACGCTTAATCATCGTAGCAAGCGTATACAGGTAGGGGTCATTGATGCTCCAGCGATGGACGTCAGAAATGGCCTCGGCTTGGAGAAGCGTCTTTGTCTCGCCAGGTTGTAATACGACAGGCTGAGCATGACGAAACACCTGCTTTCCACTGGCGAGAGAGAACTTGTTGACTAGTTCAATGTGCTGCGGGTTAGACGTGTAATTCTTGATTTCGGTCTCAATGAACACGCTGTCACAGTTGACGTTGTTCCAGATATGCACACCGAAGGGCTCAATGCGGACGGCATCAGTCTCGATGAGTGACACGGGACGAAAAATTCCGAAGGGCTGGCTGCCTTCAGAGAAACCCCATTCAGACGAACATCCGCCACAAACCCAGGGTGAGGCGGTCTGCATTGCAGGATGGTCGACATTGACTGTGAGGGTGTTGAGACCTTGTTGCAAAGCATCGGTAACGTCAAGCGTGAATACAGTACGACCCACGAGTTCCTTGGGATAGGTAGTGGCGTTAAGCGTAACAGTGGCATAAGTGCCCACACCTTCGAATTGGAGGAAGTAACGTTTGCCCTCTTTCTTGTCGGTCGTAAAGTGCTTGTTATATATGGCTGAGCCGTGCAGGTTGCCATGTCGCAACTGGCGGTAGCCATAGTAATCGTCGAAGTTGTGAGGAATGGTGAGAGTTCTCTCTTCGAGAGTGTGGCGTTGTATTGAGAGTTGAGAGTTGAGAATACGTGCCGTCCAGCCCTCGTTGAGGTTAGTGACAAGGCGGTGCCCTTTGCGCTCAGGCGCAGGGAAGGAAACGGAAGAGCGCCCCATAGGCACGCTGGTAGCTACGGCAATGCCCCGCTGTTGGTCGTTGTTGACGGCACAGTAGAAATGGTAGACAACCCCGTCGTGCTTTACAACATAGCTTTTATGTGCAAACAATTCATCATAGGGCTTGGAGGGGATGATTAGGTCTTCGCCCTCCCAGTCTTGCCAATGGATGAGGTCTCGGCTGACGGCGAATGTGTTATAAGCATTGTACTTGCGTGTGGGGTTGAAAGCTGAGAAGTAGAACATCACCCAGTAGTCGTTCATTCTTACAATCTGTGCATCGCCGGTAATGGTGCCATCGCTGTCGTGGGCAAAGACAGGATTGCCGCTATAGCGTTTCCATTTTTTCAAATTGTTGCTCACAGCGATGCCGATGCGTTCGCCTTTGGGGTGGGTGGCGTCTTTGCCTCCAGCGTTATAAAACATAAGGAATCGATAGTTGCGCAGTTCAGCAGGTAGCAGGTGTTTCGCCTGTTCGCTCCTCATGTCGTAGATGGTACTTTTATACTGTGTCAGTTGTTCCCACCACTGTGCATCCTTGTCATCGTAGCTCATAAGTGGTGTGGATTGCGGATTCCACTGGTGTGCTTGGGAGATGTCGCCATCGGTAGAGGCGATGCCGATACTTAGCGGCGCATTGACAGCCTCATAACCAGTACCAGGTCCGCCAATGTATGTCAGATAGTGACGCCCCTTATATGCCCCCATCTGATAGCTGCCTCCCCATTCGTAGTCGATGAGGGCAGGGAAACCTCCGCGTTGGTTCTGGTCCCACAACTTGAGGTCGTCGGCAGGAAAAGCCAGAATGCGTCCAAGCGTCTGCCAATGCAGCAAGTCGTCGCTCTTGGCAAGCCACGTCTCATAGCCTCTGCCGTCGCGTCCGTCTTTACCATTGTAGCAGACATAGGTCATATACCAGACATTGCCCTCACGGAAGACGCTAGGGCAGTCTATCTTGTGATAGTTGTCCGTAGGCGCAATAACCATACCATATTTGTATGGCGTGCGCACTTCGTGGTAAATGCGCTGCATGACGTCATCGCTGATGTTATGAGCGGATAAAGGTAAAAAGGCGAACAGGTAAAAAAGTAAAATACTCATCACCTTGCATCCGTTTCTATCGTTATTCATCTGTTTCATAAACTTTAACCCTATTCACTGTTTTACTTTCTTGCCCCTTTTTACTTTTTTACCTTTTTACCTTTTTACTTTTTTACCTTTTTACCTTTGAAAGAGCCAGTCAACCTCCGATGATGGACCGTTGAGTCCACACTCACGTGGTGTGATGGTGCTATTGGTGAAGCCTGCCACCATAAGGATGCCTTTAGGAAGGCGTAACGTGTGATGTCCGGCCGGCAGGCTGTATTGGTGAATGTTCACTTTGGGCATCTGTTCAATGCTGATGGCATTGGTAAGGATAGGTTCTGCCTGTCCGTATTCATTGCCTGTAGCGTCAATCTCCAGCTTGGGTGCTTTTGCCCACTTGTGGTCGTCGTCCTTGAAGAGACCCACCAACACCTTGACGGGTTCATCGCTCTCGAACTCGATAGTAGTACCCACAATGCGGGTGGTGTCGCGGTTTAATACCAACGCCTGCAAATTAGTCAGCTCAGGGGCTAATGAGTCAATCTTGGTATCCTCGCGCTTCTCAAACACAACAGCCCCTTTCTTGAGCGGAACGGTAGCTATCGGCGAGAGGAGTTTGACTTTAGCAGCGTTAGCAGGCAGAATACTTATGCTCGACTGTGTCTTGGGGTGCTTCAGTTTTTCGATATTCTCTTTAAAGGCATCGAGCTCAGCCTGATAAACGGTGGCAAGTTCAGACCACGTCTTCATCTTGCCATTGTCGCCACCAACTGGAATGCGGCGCTGAGCCGTCTGCATGGAGTTGGCATAGAGGTACCAGTCGTCAGTCATCCGGCTCAGGTCATACCAGATGCTTTGACACTGCTCCAGCCAGACGACAGCTGTTTCGAGATGGCTGATATCCTTCGTCCATTTGTAGCGCAGAACTTCGGCGGCAGCACGAACCTTCAGTTGGAAGGCCTTGGCAAAGGTTGCATAACAGAGAACGTCGTTCCACACCCGCTGATATTCATCGGCATGACGTGTCGGTTTAGCAGTGATAGCTCCCATCTCCACCAAAGCACGGTCGCCGTGATTGACGCATTGATCCACGATGTCAAAAGGCAGTTCGCCCTTATGCGGTTGTCCCTTATACTCTTTCTCAATATATTCGATGAGCTTCTCACCCTCAGGTCCACAGCTTTCATAGAATCCAGGGTATATGGTGTACTTATAGGGGTTGACCAGTTCGCCCATCGTCATGCCGAGGAGCAGCGTCTGTCGGTTGCCCTCGGTTATGCCGAATCGGCGCAACAGTTTCGGAGCTATCTCGCCAGTTTCGTCGTAAGCGTTGAGCAGGTGGCCGGCACTGACGGTGTCAATGCCATAGTAGTCAGCAAGGATGCGTTTCCAATACGAAGACTCGACGGACGCTGCACACCCGCTTTCTGTCATAGCACGGTCGCTGTTCCAAGCGTAGCGTCCCCATGCCTGATACCACATCCAGTCACGGTCAAGTTGCTTCAGACGCTGACCGTTGGGAAGCTTGTCGGCGGTATATGGCCAGTCCCAATACGAAGCCTGCGGATACAAGTGCAGACCTTTAGAATGGTGGGCTCGGTGCATGGCCTGAACGGCCTTCTGGGTAAAGGCAGGAGAAGACCAGCGCCAGGGTTCCAGATTAGCCAAAATATGAACATTGTCTATATGAACAGGAGCGGCAGCGGCCAGCTGACGGTGTGTCTCACCCCAGGGACCTCCAGGTTCGTAAGTCGTCAGACTCTCGCCAGTATATTTAGACATGGTGTATATGTTGGGATAGAGGGGCAATGATTCCTTGAGGACGAGCGGTCCGTCGGTGTCATGAGAACGGAGTACAACAGGGGGGATATCCTTTCTTCCACTCGCCTTTAAACCGTCTTTAATGCCAGGAATAATCGTTTCCTTCATCCATGTCACATCGTCCTCGATGGTCGCCATAGCTTCGCCTAAGCAAACAAGCAGCCCCACATTGGGGTAGTTCTCTATGAAAGCGGCTATACTCTTACGTGTGTAATCGCTTATCAGTGGCGTGATAGGGCGATGACGGTCCTGGGTCTTCAGTCCGTAGTGGTCGGCGAAAGGCTTGCTAAGGATGATGTTGTAAAACATCTGGATAACCCATATGCCGCGTTTGTCGGCCTCGCGGGTTAAGAAAGAGAACATATCGACATTTTTCTTAAAAGTCGCATCATCAACTTCCAATGCAAAGGGATAGTCCTTTAGTTTTACTAGCGATGCAAAGGGATGCCCATTCCACAAATAAAGCGAGTTCATTTTGTTATCGACCATCATGTCGAGATACTTCACCCACTCGGCCTTGTCATAGAACCAAGGAAAGTTCTCGGGGGTGTATGGGTATTCATAAACAGCATGCCCAGGAAGATATACCGTCTTCTGCAGTCCGATGCACGTGCCGCGCATCACCATCTGAGGAGCTTCCGTGCAAGACTGGATGTCTAAAGACCCTGCAAATTTTATGCGTTCAGCTAATTCCACACAGCCATAGATGACGCCTTTGCTGTCGTTACCTTTTACGGTCAGTCCATTTTTATCTTTCATAATGGAATATCCTTCTGCAGGACCTTTTCCTGACGCGGATAACGTGATTTTAGTTCCCTTTTTTGTAGAGACCTCGTAGCCTAAAGCCGTCAGTTTCTTTTGAAGGTATTCTGCGGCATACTTCTCACGGTTTGAAGCTTTTTTATTCGTCACAATATTCACCTGCTGTGCCATCAATATGGTGCAGAGACAGGAAAGTACAAGTGTGATAAGTAACTTCTTCATGGTTTTATTTCAGTTTATTGATATCAATTTCTTTATAGGCAATGCGTAAACGGCGCCAGGTGTAGGCGGCGTGAAGCATGCCGTTCTTGCCTTGTATAATGCAAGGGTAACTGTATTGGCTGATAGGGGAGTCTTCCAGTGTCAAAACATGTCTCCAGTGAATGCCGTCGTTACTGATGGCAATAGAGAGCGGTGTTCGTACACCTTTCTTAGTGCTAGGTAGTGTTTGGAAGTTGTTGTAAATCAGTACATGACGGCCATCCTTCAATGTGACGGCATCAGTGCCGCTCTGATTGTTGGGCACATCAAGTAAGGTTACCTTCGACCAGCTGTCGCCATTATCGCTGGAGAAGGACGTGGCTATTTTCCCATTGCGCGTACGCATCAATACCTGCAGTCTGCCATCTTTGAGTTTGAGGATGGATGGTTGGATGCAGTCGATGGGGTGCCTTCCGCTCTTGTCGGCAACGCCTCCAGCATCGGGAGCCTCAATATCTTCTTTTGAAGGGGCAGTAGCGGTAGCTGCGGGGGTGGTAACGGGTGAACCGCTACCAACGGGAGCTATGGTGGGCATGTCCTCACAGCGAATTGCCAGTTCAGCTTCGACAGGACCAACGTATTTCCATTCTTTGTTTTTCAGGTCGTAGATTTCCATATGGAACTTCCATCCGTCATTCTCTGTACTGGAGGGACAAAGCAGACGTCCATCAATAAGTTCTGGTTTGTTTTTAATAGGGCCAAGAAATCCCTTCGGTAGCGGCTCCTTGTCGCTCCAGGTCTTACCGCCATCTTTAGATTTACAAAGCCAGCCTGTCCAGTCGGCAACTTTCAAACCTACCTTAAAGAACAGCCATAGTTCACCGTTGGGCATTTCAGTGATGACAGGATTCCAGCATGCCTTACGCCGTTGGTCGGCAGATGTATTGACATGTCGAATAGGACCAGCAGAAGCGGGGGTACTCTCTGCGGTGATACCAGCAATGGCAGCATTGGAAGAGCCCAACTCGAAAACGCCATCAGCAGCAAGGATGGGCTTGCTCCATTCCTGCGCCCCCTTCTTCTTGATGCTTACCCAAATGCAGACGTCAGGATTGCGCTCATGCTTGCCACCGAAATAGGTCGCAACGATATCGCCCTTCTTGGTCTCTACTAAGCTGACAGAATGGCATTGGGGAAACGGTGCTTGTTCATATAGGAATTCGTTCTTTGTGATAGCTGCATGCGTGGTGGGAATGTTACATGAGAAATGGTATTTGCCAGAACCCAGAGTTTTCGTGGTACCGTCTGGGAAACAGATATCTGCGGTAGTGTTACAGGGAATACGGATGTCCCATTCTACATGCTGGAGCGTCTTTCTCCAGTGGCTTTCAATGGTACCATAAGGGCTTATGTAGTTGACGTTAGCCCACTCACAGTCTTGAATGCTGAAGTCGGGCTGCAGGCGAAAATGCTTATAAGCCATGAGGGTGTCGTTAACCGCAGGTCGGATGCCGCCGAGATACTGATAGCACCAGGTGACGAGGTCGCCAAGCAGCATGACATGGTTGCCGCTATTCATCTTGGGTGAGGCCTTGTCGCCATTCCATAATTCCCAAATTGTCGTTGCACCGTTTTCTGCCATATATCCCCATGAGGGATAACTCTTCTGGGTTGCTATCATGTAAGCCACGTCGCTAAAACCATTGTCTGACAGCCCACGTAAGAGCCACGAGATGCCGATGACGCCACAAGGAACGTGGGCGTTGTTCTTGACGACGATATTCTCAACGACATTCTTTGTCACCTCTTGGCGATATTCTTCGGGTACGATGCCGAAAGATAAAGCTAGAAGATTGGCTGTAGCAGTATTGTTTCCATAGAAGACAGAGTCGGGATAAAGCACGTGACCAGGGCGTGGAGAGGTTCCTTGCTTACAGGTTAGGAAACGGCGGTTAAAGTCCTTTATCATCTGCTCACGAATAGGTCGCCAACGGTTAGCCTCACAGCCCCATTGCTCCAGGAGTTGAAGAATGCGTATAAAGTAAGCTGTCGAAATCAGGCTGCCATCCGTCTTTCGTGCTGGATCCTGCGAGTGAATGAGTTCCATCTTCTCTGGTGGTACACACCAGTCGCCATAAGTATCTTTAGTGATGATGCCATCCTTGAGGTATTCATCCATGAGATGTTCCAGCCATCGCTTGATGTATGGGTATGACTTGTCGATGGCTTCGCGGTTAGCATACTGTCTCCATAGCATATCGCAGCAGAATGGTAGAGCTGCAGGCCATGTGACGTCGTCATTGTAATAGTTCCAAAAGGCTGGAGCTACATCACTGAATACACCGTCTTCGCGTTGTGACTCACAAATGTCGCGCATCCACTTGGTGTAGAGACGCTCGTTGTTGAACATATAACTCTCACCCAGGCTTCCCATGGTGCGGTCGCCTAACCACGGTTGTCGTTCGTTGCGTTGCGGACAGTCAACAGGCATTCCCTTGTAGTTGGCATATATGCCCCACCAAGCATTATGCATGACTTTATTCAGTGTGCTATCAGAACACTCGAACTGTCCCAACTGCTGCATGTCGTCGCTGACGGTATAGGCATGAACATCCTTCACGGGTCCTGTTATCTGGGCATAGCGGAAACCATGATAGCTAAAGATAGGGTGCCACTCGGCGATGCTATTGGTAGCCCCCGCAGGCGTCCGACCGCAGATGTAGATATCCTCAGAACGGGCATCGCGGAAGTTATCAAGATAGAGTGAGCCATCAGCCTTTAGCTTCTCGGCATATTTTACACGGATGGTATCACCCTCTTTACCCATAGGAACAAAGGCAATCCAACCAGCCATGTTCTGATGGAAATCGTAGATGTTACCACGCAGTCTCGTGGGTTCGGGAGTGAGTGGTGTAGACACCATTCCTGGTGCCATCTGTGCGCGTAGCGTTCCTGTTGGTATCGCAGTACGTTCCGCTTTCAGCCATGCGCTATCGTCGAAGCCAGGCATGTCCCAACCTGTCAATTCTTTGCGAGCATCATATTCTTCGCCGTCGTACTCATTGTTGGCACGGATGGGACCACTAGGAGTAATTTTCCATTTCTCATCGGTAGCGATACATTTGGTGGTGCCATCGGTAAACTCAATCAAGATGTTGACTCTGCACTTGGGGAAGCCGAAGACAGGAGCTTTGTAAGGTTTGTTTTGCCGCATGGGGAACAACCTGCCGTTACCCAATATGACACCAATGCAGTTCTTTTCCTTTAGTCCTGACGTGATATCGTACGTGTTATATAAAACTGTTTTGCGATAGTCAGTGGGCATGGGCAATAGGACCTCACGGTTGTATGCTACACCATTGATGTGCAACTCATGGAGTCCGATGCCTGCTACGTAAGCGATTGCTCGACGGACGGGTTTCTCCAATTCAAACTCCTTGCGGATATAACGGGCTGCCAAACGTGTGTGCAGTCCACGCTCTTCTCCAGGCATCAGCCGTTCCAGACCAATCCATCGTCCGTTCCAATGGTTCTCCTTTAACAACCCAATTCCAAAACTTTCCGTTTCACTCCAGGAAGTCTCACCTGCGGTTGTCCACACTTTTACCTTCCAGGTGCATTGTGTGGCACTTGCCAGCTGTTGTCCTTTGTAGCATACCCATAGCTGCTGGTCGCTCATAACTTTGCCCGAGTTCCACACTTCCCCCTTGTCAGTAGAAACTATAATCTGGTAAGCTGTTTGCTTGACATTTTGCTTGTCGGAGAGGATGCACCATGAAAAACGAGGCTTATCAGTATCGATAGCCAAAGGTTTATCCATGTTCTCTACGCGTAGCCAGCTTACGCAGACAGACTTCTCACCAGTCCCTCTCCGGGCAGAGAGAGGAGTAGTAAACAGCACAAGAAATAAAGTAATGCTTAGTGCGATTCTATTCTTCATATTTCTTCTTCTTTACTCCCCTCTATCAAAGGGAAAGGGTGTGGGCTTATTCGTTCAGATCTCTTTCTTTATCTTTGTATCCGTCAGGCGACAGGTCTGTTTGGTCTTTCTTCAGATAGTCTTTAGAAGAATCAATGGCGATGAGTACCCCATCCTCCACACGGGCAGACGATGGATGATAACGGAAGGAAAGTACCTTGGAATCAAACTCGCCCAGATACTTTAACTTACCTGTTGCTGCCGTCATCCACCACACGTTTTTCTTTGAACCGCTGATTTTTGTTAAGTCCAGTTTCATAAGCCGCCCTGTGTAGTTGTAAACCAGCAAATAGTCGTTGCCTCGGGTGGCTATCAGACGGTCGTACTTTTCACCATTGTCTTGAATGATACTCTGGTCGGGCACACGTTCGAAATAGGGGAATGAGAGAATTAGTCGCTTCAGATACTGCATCTGAGAGAATCCAGGGTCTTTTAGGCCCTGATACCATGTCTTTACGTCGCCGGCATCGCCATAGCTAGTTGGATATCCTGGCTTAAGCATCTGCATGATGGCGTTATGGCCATAGGTATGTCCACAACTGCCGGCAAAGACGCTCCAATATGCGTAGCGACGAACGTCATAGTCCTGCCAGCGGCCTTCGTTAGGATCGTGAAGTCCAATGGGAATGTCTTCGTAGGAAGGCTCTGCGTCTAATACGGGTTTGATGGGATTGTATTTCCACGTAGAGTCTACATACATCCAATTGTCCTCTTCAGTATTGTCAGGGATGGGGTAATCGGCATTACCCATGCGCTGACCGTAGCGGCGATGTCCGCTTTGGAAAGTATGGAAATCCATCCAATCGGCCTTTGACCACCACCGGGCTGATGTATAACGTCCGCGTGGATGGTATGTCATCAGGTGGTTCTTGTCTATTGATTTAATAGTGGTAGCCAGTGTTTCCCATACCTCTGGCTTGATGTCGCCCTGAATGTCGCCACCCATGAACCAGATGATGTTAGGTTTGTTCTTATAACGATTGGCCAAAAAGGTTCCGTATTTCTTAGCGTCTTCTACGCTCAACTTCCCATCCTTGACCAGTCCGCCCCAGATACACACCATGCCGATGTAAATGCCGTGTTGAGCAGCTAAATCGATGATATAGTCCATGTGGTCCCAATACCCATAGACACCCTTGCGGTTAATGTCCTTAAAATTCCATCCGTCAAGATTTGACATCTGTCCGTAAATGTTGTAAGAAGGCACCCCGTCAATGGTTTGCACCTGCACCACATTATATCCTGCTTTGGCACACGATTCGAGATACCATGCTGCCTCGGCCCTGTCAAGACGTTCTGGTAGCAACCATCCAGTTTCGCCTTGCCAGAAAAAGGGCTTCCCGTTCTCAAACTGCAGATAACGCTGGTTATCCGAAACACATAGTTTACCGTTGTCCCACGGTTTCCCTGCCTGTGCCGACACTGTCAACAATGCAAGGCTTAGTATAGTTAGAAATTTTTTCATAGTTCAACTTAATATAATAATAAGACTCATTAAACGCTCAAATGTCATCAAATGTCATTTGTTAGCAGCTTGGTAGGTGAAATAAGTTTAAAAAAGTGCAAATCATTTAAGTTTATTGGATAAATTGCCTATATTTGCAAATTCCTAATGAGAATTTCATCATGGCATTACATAACGAGATAGGGAAATGGGGTGAGGAATTGGCTGCTGACTACCTGCGGCGTAAGGGTTATACCATTATAGAGCGTGACTGGCGGTCGGGTCATCGCGATATTGACATCATTGCCTTGGACGGTTCTGTTGTCGTTTTTGTAGAAGTGAAAACGCGCCGTAATCGCGTTTTCGGGGATCCAGAGGATTCTATCGATTACATGAAACTGCGCAATCTCCGGTCTGCAATCCATCATTACGTTAACTACAAGCACATCAATGGCAATATCCGGTTTGACGCTATCACCATTGTAGGAACTCCTAATAGCGGAACTCCTGATATTGATCATATTAAAGACTTTCCTTTATTTTAAAACGAAAGACTATTTCAGTACGTAGTCCTTTCCAGCCTTTGTTTTTAGTTCGTAAAGAAATGTGTGTCTTAGTGATGCAAAGGTTTTGCTCTCTTTGATTGTCTTCAGTCCTTTAGCCTTCAGGGGCGTGTAGCTACGGATACGGCAAACACCTCCATGACGGGAGTGAATGGTTGCCTTTGACAGTTGTCCCTCTTTCCAGTCGATAGCTATCTCGAAACCACCTCTTGCGACTAGTCCTTTGACACTGCCATCTTTCCATATACTAGGCAGGGCAGGTAGTAGGTAGATAAACCCATCGTAGCTCTGCATTAGCATCTCGGCAACGCCTGCCGTACACCCGAAATTGCCGTCTATCTGGAAAGGTGGGTGAGCATCAAACATATTAGGATACGTACCCCCTCGCTGTTTGACAGTTCCAAAAATCAAGAATGTGTCTGCTGTCAGCGTCAACTGGTCTTTGATTAGTTTATAGGCATGGTCTCCATCCAGCAGGCGAGCCCATGAGCATACCTTCCATCCCATGCTCCATCCAGTCGACACGTCACCACGCGCTTCTAAAGACTTACGGGCAGCATTCCATAATGTTGCATTTTTGTATGGTGATATCTGGTAGGATGGAAACAAACCATATAGGTGTGAGAAGTGACGATGGTCATCTTTGGGGTCATCCAAGTCATCGAGCCATTCCTGCAACTGTCCCCAGTGACCAATCTGCATGGGTGGAAGCTGTGGCAACTGAGCATTGATGATTGACAAAAGAGAGTCCTGTTGCGTGTCGTAACCTAACCTTTTGGCAGCTTCTAAGACGTTGGTATATAACTCCGTAACCAGTTGGTTGTCCATTGTAACACCAGCATCCAGCGGTGACGGACGTCCTTTGCCGCCATGTTCTGGCGATTCGCCAGGACATACCACCAACCATCCTTTTTGGGGGTGCTTCTGAAGCGTTTTTGTATAGAAACGAGCTGCGTTGAGCATGATGGGGTAGTATTGGCGAAGGAAAGCCTCGTCCTGTGTGTACAGATAGTGTTCCCATAAGTGCCGGCACAACCAAGCGGACCCCATAGGCCAAAGTCCTGTCTGTGCATGATCTACAGGACCAGTAATACGCCATTGGTCAGTGTTATGGTGTAACACCCATCCCTCTGCGCCATACATGTCACGTGCTGTATTCTGACCTTGTATGCTAACTTCTCGAATCAGTCGGAAAAGTGGCTCATTCAGTTCGGTTAGGTTCGTTACTTCGGCAGGCCAGTAATTCATCTCTAAGTTGATGTTGGTCGTGTATTTCGAGTCCCACGAGGGGAACATTTTGTCATTCCAGATACCTTGCAGATTGGCAGGGTTCATGTCGTCGGGTTGTGAACTGCAGATCAGTAGGTAACGACCAAACTGGAAATAAGTTGCAACCAGGTGGTTGTCGTTGCGTTGATTAAACAGCTCAATACGCTTGTTTGTCGGAACATTTGCATACTCGTCATTGCCCAGGTCGAGGCTTACTCGGTTGTAGTATTTCTGGTAGGTTTGGGTGTGTTGACTTTTTAAGGCTTCATAACCCATCTGCATAGCATTATGCAGTCTTTTCTTCACCAGAGCTACCTCATCACCACTGATATCCTCGTAGCTTTTTACATTGGTGCCAATAGCTACGTACACTACAGCCTCGTCAGCGTCAGCGACACTGATGATGCCATTACTTTGGTTCACCTTGCCGCCCTTTGCCTGTACCGCCAAACGACCCTGAAAGCGCACCTTACCTTTTAGTCCTTCGTGCTTTGAGGATACTCCTAGTAGTGTCGATTCCAATCCCTCGCCACCAATGAGTACATTCTCGTGGGGTGACGTCATGTAGGAAGTAAAGTTGATTTTCCCTTTCTCGCTGGCTGTTAAGCGGATGGCAATGACGTGCTGGCCCCCTAATGGGGCAATCACCTCACGTTCATAGCGTACGTTGTCCACAACATAGCGCACCATGATTTTTCCATTCTCCAAGTCGAGCCATCGCTCGTAATCTTGGTAGTTCGTATGTCCTTGCATGGCAATATACAAGTCGCCAAACGGCTGGTAAGGCATACCCATGTTCTTGCCTGCGCCGATTGGCATCACCTTGTCGTTGGCAAGGTTTTGTGCCTCTTTGTACTTACCGTCAAAAATAAGCTGGCGCACCTTAGGCAGGCTTTTCTTGGCATTGGGGTTAATCACCTGGTTAGGCTGTCCTGCCCAAATCGTTTCCTCGTTCAGTTGGATATGCTCAACGGCAGGCATTCCATAGACCATGCCTCCCATAACACCATTTCCAACAGGTAGTGCTTGTGTCCATGTCATGGCAGGCTTGTCATACCACAGGCGATAGTCTGTACAGAGGGAGTACTGTGCCACGCATGCTGCGATGGCTGCGACGAATAGGCGTTTCATTATTTGTATATTGATTTTAGTTGTTCATCGGGTTCAATAGTAATCTTGCTTTCATCGAGCATGGAACGATCCAGTCCGAAAACGTCGATAAAGAAGTCGTAAACGGCCTGACGCTTGTTTGGACCGAAGTCGTGTCGCTCCTTTTGCAGGTGGACATTCCGAACGTTTTCTTTCGCTCCATAGAAACCGTAGATGCGCTGCAGGTAGGGAAATTCAAGCGTTGGGACGGATGATGTCCAGTCACCGCCGTCACTTACGATTAGCATAGGTTTTGGAGCCATGACGGCAGCCAATTCTGGCTCGCATGTTCCACCTGCGGAGAGTTGTATGGGCTTGCCGCTTTCACAAGGGCAACCGCCGTCAAAGTGACTTGCCAAGTGTACTATAGGTGCCGAGGCTTTTACGCGCTCATCAAGCAACGACAATAGTACGGTATGCGTTCCGCCACCGCTTCCTCCACAGACGCCAACACGCTCGGGATCAATGTCGTTGCGGTTTTTTAGCATATAGTCCAGCAAGATGTATCCACAGGCAGCTTGATAGACATGAGCGCGACTGGTGTGATGGGCTTCGGCTCCCACCTCCCGCTCGCTTTCTCCCCAGCCGTAGAGGTCGAAGTCTACGCAGACAGCCCCCATTCGAGCCAAGGTTCCTAAACGTTGCTGTTCGTCCTTGCGATAGCGGTAGGGCCAGTGCCCGTCAGGACAGACGATGAGTGCGTGCTTGCCTTTCTTCAATGAAGCGTAGATAGTGCCGAAGAGGTGCTGGCCAGGTGTCAGCTCTATGCAGATGTTCTGGGTGGTGTAACCATCGTGCTTGCGTACTTTAGAGAGGGTGACAGGGCGTAGCACGTTGCCTTTTTTGTCCTTTGTGACAACACATGAGTCGAGAAAGGTGTCTAACTCCAAGCGTTGGCGCACCTCGCGGCGTAGGGAGTCTCGGCGAGCTTCCCACGATGTTTTGTCGCTATACAATGTCGACAGGTAATCGAGCATCATCTTTCCCTCTGCCTCATGGCGACGTGGGTATTCGTAAGGCTTAATTTTGTATAGGTTATCCGACTGCTTCCACCAGTTCCAGTCGAAGTATTTGCAGATGTTGTCGAGCGTCGTCTCGATGGAGTAGGGGCGTATACGAAAGTCGGCATAGGGCAGGCTTTTCCCTACCGTGTCTACGTTGTATTTAAAGCGCACGTTGAATTTCTTCTGCACATCGGCCATGAGGTCGCTGACAGAACGCTGATACTTGTTTTCATAAGTCTGTGCCGTACTGACTAACGCTATTGAAGCCAAAAAGGCTAGTATAATCTTTTTCATTATGGTGTGGTATTATATATCATAAAGACTAACGAAAGTTGGTTTTGTCATCATGGCATTATATTAGGAGTAAAAGAGGAGTGAAAATGCCAAAAATATTTAATTGTGTTTGTAAGTTGGAGTGTAATCAAATATTCTTTATTATCTTTGCAGTCAATATGGAAAATCAACAACAGGAGCAGCTGGTGCTGCGAACGGAGGGACTCATCAAGCGGTATGGCAACCGTACCGTAGTAAACGATGTGAGTTTCAATGTGAGGCAGGGTGAGATAGTTGGTCTGCTTGGTCCTAATGGTGCCGGCAAGACCACGTCTTTCTATATGACAACAGGACTTATCGTCCCGAATGGCGGGCATATCTACTTGGGTGACGAAGAGGTGACAGAATACCCTGTCTACAAGCGTGCCCGTGCAGGCATCGGTTATCTGGCTCAGGAGGCTAGCGTCTTTCGCAAGATGAGTGTTGAGGACAATATCCTCAGCGTGTTGGAGATGACGGGTAAACCGCGTGATTATCAATTGGCGAAACTGGAAAGCCTTATAAAAGAGTTTCGTCTGAACAAAGTTCGTTATAATAAGGGCGACCAACTCTCGGGTGGTGAGCGTCGTCGTACGGAGATCGCACGCTGTCTGGCCATCGAGCCGAAGTTTATCATGCTTGACGAGCCTTTTGCCGGTGTCGACCCCATCGCAGTAGAAGACATCCAGCAGATAGTGTGGCAGTTGAAGTATCGCAACATCGGCATCCTCATTACCGATCATAATGTTCATGAGACGCTGAATATTACCGACCGAGCCTACCTGTTGTTCGAGGGGCGCATTCTTTTCAAGGGCTCCCCTGAGGAGTTGGCTGTCAATCCCATCGTGAAGGAAAAGTATTTAGGTTCCAACTTCGTGCTTCAGAAAAAGAACTTCGAGGAGCTGGCTGAGGCTAAGCGCCGGAAGGAGCAAGAGGAGGAAATGCAACAATAGTTTTTTATCGTACAGAACAATGAAAATCATCTATAATGCGCTGACTACGTTTGGCAAGTTTATGATACTCATGGGGCGAACCTTCTCGGTACCCGAGCGTTTCCGAATGTTCTGGAAACAGTATGTCAAGGAGATGGCTCAGTTGGGTGTCAATTCCATTGGCATCGTACTGCTCATCTCGTTTTTCATCGGTGCTGTCATCTGTATTCAGATGAAGCTGAACATTCAGTCACCCTGGATGCCGCGTTGGGTGAGTGGCTATACCACACGTGAAATCATGTTGTTGGAGTTCTCCAGCTCTATCATGTGTCTTATTCTGGCGGGCAAGGTGGGCTCGAATATTGCGTCGGAAATTGGTACAATGCGTGTTACGCAGCAGATTGATGCACTGGACATCATGGGTATCAACTCTGCCTGCTACCTTATCCTGCCAAAGATTTTAGGTATGCTGACCATCATGCCCATCTTGGTCATTTTTTCGTCGGCTATGGGTATAGTGGGAGCTTACGGTACAGCATATATCGCACATATCATCGTGCCCGATGACCTCACTTTAGGTTTGCAACATGACTTCCAGCCGTGGTTTGTGTGGATGTCTATCATCAAGAGCCTCTTCTTTGCTTTTATCATCTCTGCCGTACCCTCCTACTATGGCTATACTGTTGAGGGCGGTTCGGTAAATGTGGGCAAGGCTTCGACTGATGCTGTTGTCATGTCGAGTGTGCTCATTCTCTGTAGTGACGTGTTTCTCACCCAGCTGCTTAGCTAATATCTTAACTTTCTCTAAAAATGATTGAAGTAAGAAATCTCTGTAAAAACTTTGACGGCATCAAAGTACTGAAAGATATCAGCACCACCTTTCAAGATGGTAAGACCAACTTGATTATTGGTCAGTCAGGCTCGGGCAAGACGGTGCTTATGAAGAACCTGGTAGGACTCTTCGAACCCACCAGTGGACAGATACTCTACGATGGGCGCGACTTCGTGGGAATGTCGAAACAAGAGAAGGTACACATGCGCCGCGAGATGGGCATGATATTCCAGTCGGCTGCCCTCTTCGACTCGCTGACCGTCTTGGAGAATGTAATGTTTCCACTCGACATGTTCTCGTCAATGACACTGCGTGAGCGCACTCGCCGTGCCAAGGAGTGTCTTGAACGCGTCAACTTAATAGGTGCCGATGAGAAGTATCCTGGCGAGATAAGTGGCGGTATGCAGAAGCGTGTCGCCATAGCCAGAGCCATATCGCTGAATCCGAAGTACCTGTTCTGCGACGAACCTAACAGCGGACTAGACCCCAAGACGTCGTTGGTTATTGACGACCTGTTGCACAGCATTACACGGGAGTTCCAGATGACCACCATCATCAATACCCACGACATGAACTCCGTGATGGGCATTGGTGAGAACATCATTTTTATCTATGAGGGTCACAAAGAGTGGCAGGGCGAGAGCAGTCAGATTATGAATTCAACGAATAAGCGGCTCACAGATTTCATCTTTGCCAGTGACCTGCTGAAGGAGATGCGTCAAGCCGTTACCCACCAGCACTAACCTCTCACCTCAAACTTCTCACCTCAAACTTCTTACCTCTTACCTCTAAATAATGATAGACCGCGCGACAATAGACAAGATTATGGAAGCCACCAACATCGTTGACGTGGTGGGCGACTTCGTCAATCTGCGTAAGGCAGGTGTCAACTACAAGGGACTGTGTCCTTTCCACGACGATACCACGCCGTCGTTCATGGTCTCGCCGGCACGCCAGATATGCAAGTGCTTTGCTTGCGGTGAGGGTGGGAATGCTGTCAACTTTCTCATGAAACATGAGCAGATTACCTATCCCGAAGCACTGCGTTGGCTGGCGAAAAAGTATAACATCGAGATTCAGGAGCGCGAACTCACCGACGAGGAGAAGCGCGAACAGTCTGAACGCGAGTCAATGTTTGTGGTTAACGAGTGGGCGTGCCAGTACTTTCATGAGCTGTTGAAGCATGATGTTGACGGCTCGTCCATTGGCAAGCAGTACTTCCGCAGTCGTGGTATACGCGATGACATCATTGAGAAGTTCCAGCTCGGCTTCGCCCTCTCCAAGCGTGATGCCCTGGCTAACGAGGCACGTCGTAAAGGGTATAAGGACGAGTTCTTGCTGAAGACGGGGTTGTGTTATGAGGGGCAAGGAGGTATCCTTGTCAACCGCTTTGCGGGTCGTGCCATTTTTCCGTGGCTCAATGTCAGTGGCAAGGTGGTGGCCTTCGGCGGGCGCAAGCTCGATGCTGCCACTAAGGGCGTACAGCAGAAGTACGTCAACTCGCCCGACTCCGAAATCTATCACAAGGAACGTGAACTCTATGGCATCTATCAAGCCAAGAAGTCCATCGTCAAGGAAGACTGCGTCTACATGGTCGAGGGCTATACTGACGTCATCGCCATGCACCAGTGTGGATTGGAGAACGTGGTGGCTAACTCAGGTACGGCACTCTCTGTATACCAGATTAAACTGCTGCACCGTTTCACACCCAACATCGTACTCCTCTACGATGGTGACGAGGCAGGCATTCATGCTGCCATGCGTGGTACCGATATGCTGCTTGAGGAAGGCATGAACGTCAAGGTTCTGCTACTGCCCGACGGCGATGACCCAGACTCCTTTGCCCGCAAGCATACAGCAGCAGAATTCAAACAGTATATCGAGGAGCACCAGACCGATTTCATCCAGTTTAAAACCTCTCTTCTGCTCAAGGACGTTACCGACCCGCAGAAACGGTCGGAGGCTATTGGCAGTATCCTGAAGAGCGTCTCCGTCATTCCTGATGCGTTGAAGCGCAATACCTACCTCTCAGAATGTGCCCATCGGTTTAACGTTCGCGAGGATGCGCTTGTTACTACTGTCAACAACTATATATCCCAGAAGAAGGAAGCTCGCCAGAAGGACCACGACCGCATGTCCGATGGTTTACCCGGCGGAGAAGAGTCTCAGCAACGGCAACCGGCTCCGCTGGGACTGCACTCGACCTTGGAGCAGTCTTCCGCCGTCGAACGCATGATCATCCAGAACGTAATTCGCCACGGCGAAGAAGTTATCTTCGACAATCTCGAGGCTGAAGATGGCAGTACCATTAGCCTCAATGTTGCCCAATACGTTGACTACGATCTCAAAACCGACGGTCTGTCGTTTCATGACGAGCGTTACAACCGCATCTTGCATGAGGCGGTAGAGCACTCTGCCGACCCTGGGTTTAAAGCTGACCAGTACTTCATGCAGCACCCCGACGTCGAGATTAGTCAGTTGGCGGCACAACTCGCCATCGACCGCCACCAGTTAAGTCGCAGCTTCGAACTCAGAAATAACGACACTAGCCTGCGCCAGCGCATGCAGCACCTCATCCTCGACTTCCGCATGGACATCGTCAACCAACACATGAAGGACATTCAGCAGCAACTGAAGACTCTTGGTAATGACGTTCAGAAGATGAAGGAACTAATGGAAGACTTCAAGCAGACACAAGAGCTGCGCAACGCGCTTGCGCGGCAACGAGGTTCTGATGTTATCGTTTAATCTCTCACCTCTCACATGCACGCCCTGCTTTACATACTCAGCATCATACTCACAGCGGTAGCCATCGTCCACGTCGTGATGGACAACCGTCAGCCCGCCAAGACCATGGCGTGGGTGTTGGTGCTCATCTTTGTACCTGTAGTGGGTGTCGTCTTCTACATCTTCTTCGGCGTTAACCACCGGCGTGAGCGTCTCGTCAACCAGCGCTCCGTCGACCAATTGTCAAAGCGCTCCATGCTTGGCTTCGTCGAACAGTCTGACCTTCACGTCCCTGAGCGTTACCGTCAGATGGTCGACCTCTTCGTTAACCAGAACCTCTCACTGCCCTTCAAAGTTCACCAGCTTGACATCATGACCGATGGCTACGCCTTCATTTCCCAGTTGCTGGTTGACATTGCCAGGGCACGCCATCACATCCACATCGACATGTACATCTTCGAAGACGACGCCTTGGGACGTCTTTTGGCTGATGCGCTTATCGACAAAGCGCAGCGTGGTGTCGAGGTCCGTATCGTCTACGATGACGTAGGTTGCTGGGATGTCAGCCGTCGCTTCATAGAACACTTGCGAAGTGGAGGCATCGAGATAGCCCCCTTCCTGCCCGTACGCTTCCCATCCTTTACCAGCAAGGCAAACTACCGCAACCATCGTAAACTCATCATCATTGATGGTGCTGTGGGCTATGTCGGCGGCATGAATATCGCTTTGCGCTATGTCAAAGGACGAAGCCGTCAGCCTTGGCGCGACACCATGCTGCGCCTCACTGGTGGCATAGTGTATGGTCTGCAACGCGCATTTCTTGTCGACTGGTACTTTGTCGACCGAACCCTCATCACCGACCGCAAATACTATCCCTCACCTCTCACCTCTCACCTCTCAAACTCCCTCGCTCAGCTTGTCACCAGTGGACCAATGGCCAGCTATCCCGAAATCATGCAAGGCTATGTTCGCGCCATCAACGATGCTCGCAAATACGTCTATATAGAGACACCCTATTTCCTGCCCAACGAACCCGTACTCTTTGCCCTGAAGACGGCAGCCATGTCGGGTGTCGATGTTTGCATCATCTGTCCTTTGCGCTCTGATGCCCGCTTCACCGCATGGGCCGGTCGCAGCTATCTTCGTGAGCTCAGCGAGGCCGGCGCTCGCATCTACCTTTACAAGACCGGCTTTCTACACTCTAAAATGATGATTGTCGACGATGCTCTCGCCACCTGTGGCTCCAGCAATGTCGACTTCCGCTCCTTCGAGAATAATTTCGAATCCAATGT
>CAMNIA010000003.1 GCA_946540105.1 uncultured Prevotella sp.
CCACCCTTTCACCAACATGTGCCTATGCTGCTTCATAAAGTATACCTTCTCGTCGGTCTGCCCGTCGCTGAAGTCAACTGTAGGGATGATGCCCAGCCGAGAAGCGAACTTTCCAAAGAGGTACATGGCAACGTTGTGATAGCGCGTGTGAGCAATCTTAAAGTCGGGATATTTGTAGGCAAAGCGCATGGACATCGTGGTGCGTCCATGTTCTCTGCCCCAGGCATAGACATGAGCATACTGAAAGATGTTGTTGGCCATACGGCCCTTGTCGGTAACAAATAGCATGTGGCTTAGCGTTTATTCATGATACTAGTCCTATTTTCCGCAGAAGTTTGCGCAACCATGTGTTGGTGTGCTCGCGTCCTTTGTAGTTACGCAGCCAGCTGCGTCCCAGCACGTCTTCTTTACGCCGAAGAATAATTTTCGCATTCTGAGGCTCCCGCCAGTTAGCTGGCTTTCCCATGACTCTCGACATTCGTTTGACGCTTTTGCCTACTAAAAAGCGGTTGATGGCTGACTCGTCGTGCCAAATGGGCATGATGCCATTGCGCAAATCCGTGTCGACGATGTCGTCACAGCCTTCTATCAACTGTAAGTAAGGCTTGCATTTCCCACCGTTCAGCGCTCCTGAGAAGTAATAGTCCGTCTCGTCCTCTGCCACACAGCATGCAGATGTTTGCCGTCTTTCATGGCCTAACATATCAGGTTTCTCAGCCATGCATAAAGCTGAGTAGTCTTCTTCCTGCGGCAGAAACTCGTCGGCCGAAACTGGTCTGACGATTTTTGCATTGGAGTTGAAGAAAAACAGGTAGTCGTTACCTGTAAGGTCGTCCTTGATGCGGCGAAACATCTTGAAGCGGAACAGCGAATTGCAAGGCCACCCCATGTCGTCCTGGTGGTACACCTTGATGCGCTCAGAGCTTTCTATCAGGTTCTCCTGGTCTGTAAAGACATAATAGTGCTTTTCTGCTTCTGGTACCAACAACTCTTCACAACTCTTGTAGAAGTCTGCCCAGAAACTGACATAACGTCCTATGCCGATATACAAGATTCCTATTTTCATAATTTACTTAATATTCGCTTGCGTTCCTCCTCAGGGTAGAGGGCATTGAATTCTTCTCGTGTACGTTTCCAGCGGTTATGGCTCCACAGCCAAAACTCTGGTGCCCGTTTGATGCTGTCCTCCAACAGTCGATAATACTTCTCGGTCATGGCAAACTTCTCCTCTTTCTGGGGTTCACCACTCATTTTCACTACCTTGGCAACATAATAGCCACGACGTGGACGATAGATGTCGAGGTAGAAGACAGGCGTATTCAAAACATGAGCAATGCGCTCCGCACCTGTGTAGGCTGGCGTGTCGTGGTTGAGGAACCACGGCCAATAGTGCATGCTGCTATATCCAGGAACCTGGTCGCTGATATACCCCGTAACCGAACGGCGTCCCTCCTTCTCCCAGTTTCGCAGAATGCCAAAAGCCTCTTTCATCTCCAGCGACACTGCTCCAAAGCGACTGCGAGAATACAGGAACAATCGGTCCATTGCCTTATTCTCTATAGGGTGATACAATTGGGCTGCAGTAGCCTCTGCTGAAAGACTGAGGGGTAGTGAACTCACCCACTCCCAGTTGCAATAATGTCCCAAATAGATTGTAACGCTGCGCCCGTTGCGGAGTTCTTGCTCGACTTGTTCTAAGTCCTCGAAGCGCATGCGTTTGCGCATCTGCCGTTCGGACATCGAGAACATCTTCACTGTCTCTACGATGTAGTCGCAAAACCAGTGGTAGAAGCGGCGCTCTATGTTTTGCAGTTCCTTTTCGTCCTTATCAGGAAACGAGGTGGCCAGATTGTGACGCACCACTTTGATACGATAACCTGCCACCCGATAAAGGAAGAAGTATAGGACGTCAGAAAACACATAATGTACGCACAAGGGCAACAATGACAGTATATACCAAACAGCAAAAACAATGTTATAAGTCATAGCGCACCTCCTCTTTCTTCTTCATACTTCTTGGCCAAAAAGATAAATTGGTAATAGCCGTCTAGTACGGACTTGATGAAACCTGGCCTGCCGTCGCGGAAGCCGCCCTTCAAGACGTAGGTCTTAAAGAACCGAAAGAACGGTCGCCATAACATGGAAAGAGCCCCGTAGTGACGAAGGCGCTTGCGTTCCAGTTCGTTAAGCGTATATTGATTGGTTTTACTGACGATATTCTCTACAGAGTCATTAGCCAGATGAACGAACGCTAACTCCTGCCGTTTAGCAGGTATCCTTTCTACCTTGCCGTCAATCTCAGGCATACTATGAACAAAAGGCGGCCAATGAGTTTTGTCTTTGCGGAAGAAGCGCAAGATATGATCAGGATAATGACAATGCAGGAAACGACCCATGAAATAATTCTTGCGTGGAATCCATAGTCCAACGGGACTGTCGGGTTGCTGAATCAGCTTGTAGAGGTAGTCCTTGAGTTCAGGCGTCACCAATTCGTCAGCATCCACCACCAATACCCAATCATGCTTAGCTTCATGGATGGCGTATTCACGGGCAGGTTCCACGATGTTGTACTGCTTACGCTCGAAGGTTACAACCTTACAGCCGTAAGCTCTGGCCATGTCCAGCGTGTTGTCCGTGCTCTCCATGTCGCATATCAAAACTTCGTCAAAGTCTTTTACGGACTTCAGGACAGCCTCTAGATGCTTAGCGGCATTATAGGTATTGATGACGACTGAAATTTTGTTCATGCTGCAAATTTACGAAATAAATATGAATAATCAGTTGTTAATTACCAATTATTTCGTAATTTTGCAGCAATTTCAAAGAAACAGACGTATGATAGAGAAATGTAAAGCCTTATTAGCCAAGCCTTTTTTCCATGATTTCCGCACGTTGCTGGGGTTGTGGTTGTTGCTGCCGGTAATCGCGGCTGTCATGAAGTTGCATAGTTGCAACAACTTCCTGATATTCCGCGGCGTCTTCTGGCATGCATGGAAAGGTACATCCCTATATGCATTGTATCCTGCCGAGTACCATGATTGCAACCACTATGGGCCTTTCTTCTCGCTGATTATCGAGCCGTTTGCCGTCACACCGTTGTTCATCGGACTGTTGCTGTGGTGCGTGGCTTTGAGCATGTTTCTTTATCTTGCTATACGTAAGTCGCAGTTCACCCGTTATCAGCAGCTGTTCATCCTGTGGTTCTGTGCCCACGAGTTGCTGACAGCCCTGTATATGCAACAGTTCAACATCGCTATTGCTGCCATTATATTGTTGTCATACTACTGCATCGAACGGGAGAAGGACTTCTGGGCAGCGTTCTTTATCATGCTAGGTACGTTTGTCAAACTGTACGGCATCGTAGGACTGGCGTTCTTCTTCTTCTCCAAACATAAGACAAAGTTTGTTGGTTCGCTGCTCTTTTGGGCCGTTGTGATGCTTGTAGCTCCAATGGTGTTCTTCGGACCTGAGTATATCATCGGTCAATATCAGGAATGGTATGCCATCCTAGTGGAGAAGAATGGGGAGAATACAGAGTCTATTGCGCAGAACATCTCATTATTGGGATTGGTACACCGCACAACTGGTTGGCAGTTTAGTGACCTGTGGCTTATTGTGCCTGGTCTGTTGATGTTCGGTATTCCTTATCTCCGCATCTCACAATACAAGAACACGGCCTTTCGTCAGACCCTGTTAGCCTCGGTGCTGATGTTTGTGGTGCTGTTCTCCACGGGCAGCGAGTCCAGCGGCTATATCATCCCCTTTGTGGGTATTGTCATTTGGTATACCGCGGCTCCATGGCAGCGCAACAATTGGGACATTGCCCTCATGGTATTCGCCTTTGTGCTGTCAAGTCTGTCGCCCAGCGACCTCTTCCCTGCCTATATTCGTAAAGAATGGGTACAGCCCTACGCGCTGAAGGCACTGCCCATCACTTTGATTTGGCTGAAGTTATGTTATGAAATGTACACAAAGGACTATGCAGCAAGTAGAGCAGATTAAGGCATTCTTCAAGAAGCCATTTTGGAGTGACTGGCGTACCATCACCGGATTGTACGTGCTGATACCAATCATTGTCGGAATACTGAAATGGACTAAGGACAACGATACTTATCACATCTACAAGTCGGTGTTTTACAACACGCTGGACCAGTTGCCGTTGTATGAGTTTTATCCGTACCTAAAAGGCGACTGCAACCACTATGGTCCTGTCTTTGCTTATGTGATAGCTCCGTTTGCGCTACTGCCTGACACGTGGGGCGTACTGCTTTGGGAGTGTTTCCTGGTGGCAACGTTCTATATAGCTGTTCGTTACATGCCTCTGCAACGCTGGCAGAAGGTGTTTATGTTCTGGTTCTGTGCCCACGAGGTGCTAACGCCATTGTTCGTGGAACAGTACGACTTGGCTATGGCAGCCAGCTATCTGTTGATGTTTGCCTGCATCGAGAAGAAGCAGCCGGTATGGGCAGCGTTCTTCATCATGCTGAACATCTTCATCAAGCTCTATGGCGTCATGGGACTTGCCTTCTTCTTCTTTGTGGAGGACAAGAAGAAGTTCATCCTGGCATGTCTGGGGTGGGCGGCATTATTCTTTGTAGCCCCAATGCTCATCAGCAGTCCAGAGTACGTCGTCCAGCAATACTTTGGTTGGTATGACTCGTTGATAGCAAAGAACGCACAGAACTTAGCCGAGGCTTTCAATACCACCAACACGTCGTTGCTGGGTATTCCGCGCAAGATTTCCGGTAATACCGAGTATAGCGACCTGTGGCTGATTATCCCCGGCATCCTGCTGTTCCTGTCTCCTTATAGGCGTATTGACCAGTATAAGAACGTGGCTTTCCGCTATGCAATGCTTGCCTCGGTAACCATGTTCGTAACGCTCTTCTCCACGGGAACGGAAAGCTATGGCTATATCGCTCCAATGACGGGCTTTGTAGTTTGGTATACCACTGCTCCTTGGAAACGCAATCGCTGGAATTTGGCGCTGCTGGTGTATGCCTTCATCTTTACTTCGCTGTGTACCAGCGACGTGTTTTTCCCACGTTTCATCTGGAAACAATTGATAGAACCCTACGCGCTGAAGGCATTGCCGACAACTATCGTCTGGTTCTATCTGATGTGGGAGATGAATACGAAGGACTACTCGCCCAGAATCTCCTGAATGTTATATAGCGGACGGCGCTTGACCTCGTTGTAGATTTTTCCGATATACACCCCTGTAACGCCTACACTGATAAGTACAAAACCGCCTACCAGCCAGATACTCAAGATGAGTGAAGACCATCCTGGTACCGCTGTTCCTGCTATCAGTGCATGAAGCACGTAGATGCCGATGCAGAAGCTGATGAAGAGAAAGGCAAAGCCCAAATAAATGATGCTGTAGAGCGGTTTGACACTGAACGACGTGATGCCGTCGAGTGCCAAGTTGAGCATTTTGCTTAAGGTGTACTTAGACTGCCCTGCCTGACGTTCTCCTATGACATCGTCGACAGTGGTAGAAGGCAAGCCAATCATCGGTATCAGCCCACGCAGATAGAGATTGCGCTCCTGATAATTCGCCAACATCTGCAAAGCCCTCTTGCTCATCAGTCTGAAGTCGGCATGGTTGAAAACACTCTCCACACCCATCGAGGCCTGCAGCTTATAGAACGCCTGCGCCGTCATGCGCTTTAGCAAGGGGTCAGCGGTTCGTGACACCTTGACACCATATACGATATCATACCCTTCCTGAAAGTCTTTCACCATCTGGGGTATGCACTCAATGTTGTCTTGCAAGTCGGCATCGATAGTGATGACGGCATCTGCCCAGTCCTTGGCTGTCATCATGCCAGCCATAATGGCATTCTGATGCCCAACATTATGTGCCAAGTTAATGCCACGCACATGGCAGTTCTCCTTGTGCAACTCGCTGATGACTTTCCACGTCTTGTCACGACTTCCGTCGTTCACGAAAACCATCATGCTGTCATTGCTGATAAGCCCGTCCTGCTGCATGCGCTCAAATAATGCCGTAAGCCGTTCAACGGAATGGCGCAACACCTCTTCTTCGTTATAGCAAGGCGATACAGTAGCTAATGTTATCATAAGGCGTTCTGTTATTACTGTTTTACTTTATCTACAAACTCATTAAAAGTGATGAACTCATGACCATCCTTCTTCAGCATCTTGATGAGGCTATCAAGGCGTTGCATCATCTGTCGACCGCTGTGATTCTTAATGATGAAAGGCATCTTGAACTCCGGGTGCTCCTTCAGGTCATAGAACTCCCACGGATGGAAGTAGGTGACGAAGTAGCCGTCGTGTTTCAACGTACGACGCACAAAGGCATGATAGAGTGACTCCGGCAGGTTGTGCAGGGCAAGCCAGAACAGCGGGAAACGTATCCACGGGGTGACACTGGCAGGAATCTGCATCACCCCACCCTTCATAAACCACGTCCGCGGACTCGTCAAGTGCATATAGCGTCCTGGGATGAAGGCAGGATTCAACGACGAGTTGTAGCGGTAGCCTGCCCGCTCTATCTCTTCGTCGCTGACGGGAAACATACGGGGCTGGCGGTAACCATACACCTGACGGCCTGTCACCCGTTCCACTATCTGTTTGGAGATAGCGAAGTCGGTTGCCTTGGGCTGCCAGTGATCAACGCCATGACACGCCACCTCATGACCTTCGTCCATGATGCGTTGCATCACCTCGGGTGCGTTCTCGGCAAAGTTGCCCGTACAGAAGAATGTTGCTTTGACCTGATTTGCCTTCAGCACATCTAAGATACGGTTAGTGCCTTCTACCGACACCTTCATGCCTTGCTCCAACGTAAAGTCGACCCCGTGTTCGCGAGGTACATCAAACTCTTCTGTGTCAAAACTTAGTAATATCATCTTTCTGTTATTTCAATTTTCTATTAAGACTACTCCGTGTTGTTTTTTGCCATCCATCATGACTTTCAAGGGCTTGTCGAAGCGCACGTGGCGCACAAACTGTGTCTCCTCGACAGCAGGCATGGCATCAAGGACAGCCTGCTGCAAGACGCCATCGCCCGTATAGGTATTGATGGTGAAATACCCCACCCCGAACGAGGTCAGGTTCTGGAAGAAGTGGGTTCCCTGAGAGGGGTCGACGTGATAGTTCTTCAATCCTGCCTCCACGATGACGCGTGCCGCTGAGATGTGAGGCCACTTGACGGGAATGCCCAGCCAGGGGTCGCTGCTTCCCCACCGTCCTGGACCTATCAAGATGTAAGAGGAACCTATCGCTTGACCGTCGCCATCTGACGACTGTACAAAGTCGCCATTCAGGAATCGCTTGTTAATCTGCTGTATCTCTTCAGCTATCTGCGGGTTGTTGGCTGCCGTGAAGTCGTCAGGAGTCTTGACATACACGACATCGACGACATCCTCCGAGATGCCATGTCCCAGCGAGTTGTGTGAGCGCAGCAAGCAGCGCTCGTCGGGAATGGCAGCTAAATCTTCATCCAACACCTGTTTTGAATCGACAATAGGACGAATCTGCAGCAGATAGAAGTCGCCACGTGACCCGCCATTAGAGAGGTTGCACGCAAACTCTATCTCAACGGGGCGGCGCATCTCTTCCGCTCCGTATTGTTGCGACAGCTGCAGGATTTCCGGCAGGGGAAAGATGCCCTGTTGCAATACGCCGCAGAACGATATCACCTTGCGTCCGCCCTCATAAATGCCGTCACGGATAATCTGGTCCATCGGGTCATACGTAGAGGCGATGCCCTGCAACGACCCGTCTTTGTCGGCTTCCTTCACGCGCAGGTTCAAGATGTTGAAGCCATCATCTACAGCCCAGTCGCCCCACTGCTCCGGCTCTGCCTTGGGTTTCATATCCAAGGCATAGAAGCGTGTCTGCGTCTCCTTCAGCGCCGTTTCCATCTCTGATGTCTGCAACACCTGGTTGGGGTGGTGAGGACTGACACGCAGCGTCTGACCGCCGTCCACGATATATTTTCCCAAGCCTAATGCCAGAGAAGCGATGCCTTCTTCTGCCAGTTCGTCGCCGATGGGATAGTAGTTCAGCGAGCGCAGCACACCGCTGAAGGTAGGATAGAAGCGGTCGCCATACTGCTGTCCCACAACCTCCTGCAAGATGACAGCCATTTTCTCCTGATCAATGACGTTACTGGTTGCTGTCATATATGCCTTCGAGTCCTTATAGTAGACAGAGGCATAGACGCCCTTGATGGCACAAGCCAGCATGCGCAGCATCTCGTACTTGTCGTCAAGATAGGGTATCATGTATGTGCTGTAGATACCGGCAAAGGGCTGATAGTGAGAGTCTTCCAACAGAGAACTGGACCGCACGGCAATAGGACTCTTCACCGCTTCGAAGAACGTGAAGAAGTCGGCTATGAGTGCGTCGGGCAACTGTGCCTTCAGGAAGTGCTGCAGAATAATCTTGTCATCGGCATCGCTAAGCGCTATCGTCCACAGGTTATTCTTATCCATAAACTCGTCGAAGAAGTCGGTACAGAGCACGACCGTCTTAGGTATCTGCACCGTAGCATTATCGAAATGGTTGAGTTCCGGATGTCGCTTGATGATGTTGTCCAGGAATGCCAAGCCACGTCCTTTTCCGCCCAGCGAACCGTCTCCGATGCGTGCAAAGTGGGCATAGCGGTCGAACTTCAGACGGTCGAAGACAGCTACGATACCAATATTCTTCATGCGACGATACTGCACAATGGCATCAAAGATTATCTGGCGGTGAGCATCGACATCCTTCAGCTTATGCCACGTCACCGTCTTCAGAAACTGCGACACAGGGAAGATGGCGCGAGCACAGAGCCAGCGACTCATGTGGTTGCGCGATACGTGGTAGAGCATGGAGTCGTTGGGAATCTTGAAGATGTTGTCTTGCAACTCCTTCAGCGTAGCCACGCGAGCCACCTCTTCGCGGGTTGTAGGGTCACGGAATACGAAATCGCCAAAGCCCATATGCTCCTCGATGAGTTTGCGCAGGTCGACATTCATCTTCTTGGAGTTCTTATCCACAAAATGGAAGTGTTCGGCCTCAGCCTTCTCCTTATTATGTATCTCTGAGCTCTGCAGTATCAAGGGCACATATTCGTCACGACGGCGTATCTCGCGTAACAGTTTCAGACCTGCCTCGGCATCACCCTCCTCGACATGACTCAAGCGACCTTCATGTGCTTCCATCGGAAAGCGTGTGTCGCTAATGACACCCAAGACGTTGTCGTGGTATTTATCATACCAGAACATGGCTTCTTCGTAGTTAGTAGCCAGCACGACTTTGGGGCGTCCGCGCTTGCGCTGTGCAGCGGCATGCGGGTTCAGGGCTTCTGTCGAGAAATTCTTCGACTGTACTAAAATATAGTTATAGAGATTTGGCAACACACTGGAGTAGAAGCGGATGTTATCCTCTACGAGCAGTATCATCTGCACACCAGCCTCATTGATGTCGTGCTCAATGTTCATCTTGTCCTCGATGAGCTTGATGATGCTCAAGATGAGGTTGGTGTTACCTAACCAGCAGAACACGTAGTCGAAGATGGTCATATCTTCGTGCTCTATGCGCTTCGTGATGCCATGCGAGAATGGAGTAAGCACGACGCAAGGAACCTGCGGTGCGAGTTGCTTGACATCACGTGCCACCTGGAAGGCATCGTTGTCGGCATTACCAGGCATACAGATAACCAAGTCTACATCGGTGGTCTGCAGCACCTGGTGGGCTTCTTCTTTTGTAGACACCTGTGTAAACGTGGGTGGATAGCGCATGCCCAACTCACTATACTCATCGAACAACTTTTCGTCAATGCGGCCGTCATCTTCCAACATAAAGGCATCATAGGGATTCGCCACTATCAGTACGTTAAAGATACGGCGTGTCATCAGGTTGACGAACGACACGTCTTTCAGGAAAAAGTTATTGAACTCCTGTGGTATTGTTGCGCTCACGTATTCTTGTCTTTTAGCTTGGGTTTGTTTCCGTCTGCAAATTTACAACTTTTTCTGCACATCGTCAAACATTTCCGTAATTCTTTTCGGCAAGATGAGGAGCACCTCCGCTTCAACACTTATTTCTTACGGATAAAATAGCCATTGTTCTTCTTGACGAAAGCGTCGGTGCGCAGCACATGGCGCTGATGGTCAAAGTAGGTATTCGGATTGACGGGCTTGCCTTGAATGCGTGTTTCGAAATGCAGGTGCGGTGTTGAGGCACGTCCCGTCTGTCCTGTCAAGGCTATGACCTGTCCGGCCCTGACGCGCTCGCCCTGTTTGACAAGATTCTTGGAGTTATGGCTGTAGTAAGTCTCCAACCCGTTCTCATGACGCAGACGCACCAAGTTGCCGTAGCCCGACGACTTGCCGGAGAACACCACCACGCCGTCGAATGCCGCCAGTATCTTGTCTTTATTCGTGGTTTTCAAGTCGACTCCCGTATGCCGGCGTCCGTCACGCCCTCCGTAGTTACTTATCACCTTGGCACCAGGCAGCGGATAACACCACCACTGACGATTTCTGCTGGTTGTCGTCCGCTGACTGGTGTCGAGTTGGCTGCCGCCATACTGACGGTGAGAGCAGTCGGTGAAGCAGAATACCAGCAGCAGGGTGAGCAGATAGCGCAGACTAATCCTCCTCATATTCGAAGTCTTCCAGTTCCTCCCAGTCGTCAAAGTCTTCCTGGCTGTCGTCATCAACGACCTCGATGTCATCATCAGCGCCCTCCTCAGCCAGTTCCTCGGCAAAGCGCGTCATGTCTTTGTCGCGGTGTACCAGCGTGTCTTCGCTGAGTACAGAAGCCAACTTGTTACTCTCGGCATTCAGTTCACGCCACAGCACATCTTTCAACTCGTCCAAACCCTTGCCGGCAACGGCAGAGATAAAGACACAAGGCAGGTCGTCGGGCAGTGTCTCACGTAGCATCTCGATGAGTTCGTCGTCTAATAAGTCACATTTCGTAATTGCCAGTACGCGGTGCTTGGAGAGCATTTCGGGATTGAACTGCCGCAGTTCGTTCAGCAGGATTTCGTATTCGTGCTTGATGTCATCAGCATCGCCAGGCACCATGAACAACAGTAGCGAGTTGCGCTCGATGTGACGAAGGAAGCGGAGTCCCAAGCCTTTGCCTTCGGCAGCACCCTCGATGATGCCAGGGATGTCTGCCATCACAAAAGAGCGCTGGTCGCGATAGCCCACAATGCCCAACGAGGGTTCCATCGTGGTAAAGGGGTAGTTGGCAATCTTGGGACGGGCGTTGCTGAGTGCCGACAGCAGCGTCGACTTTCCGGCATTGGGGAATCCCACAAGACCGACATCAGCCAGCAGCTTCAGTTCGAGGATGACGGTCATCTCTTGCATCGGCTCGCCTGGCTGTGCATAACGCGGAGCCTGGTTGGTAGCCGAGCGGAACTGAAAGTTTCCGAGTCCGCCACGACCACCTTTCAGCAAGACTATCTCCTGTCCGTCGTAAGTGACATCGCAGACATACTTTCCTGTCTCGGCATCGTAGACGACGGTACCACATGGCACGTCGATGTACACATCCTTGCCATCGGTGCCGTGACACTTGTCCCTGCCGCCGTTGCCACCATGTTCTGCAAAGATGTGACGCTCATAGCGCAAGTGCAAAAGCGTCCAGTAGTTGTGGTTGCCTCGCAGGATGATGCTGCCGCCCCGTCCGCCGTCTCCGCCGTCGGGACCGCCGTTCGGGTTGTACTTTACGTGTCGCAGATGCATAGAGCCGCGACCACCCTTTCCTGAGCGGCACAGTATCTTGACGTAGTCTACGAAGTTTGATTCCATGTTAAATATTATCTACAACTTTCTGAATGTCGCTGAAGATGCGCTCCAGCGTACCATGCCCGTTGATGTGGAAATGCAGTCCTTCCTTCTTGTACCACGCTATGAGGGGCTGTGTCTGCGAATGATAGACCATGAGGCGTTTCTTGATAGTCTCCTCGTTGTCATCGGCACGTCCGCTGTCCTTGCCGCGCTTGATAAGTCGCTGCACCAGTTCTTCCTCCGGTACGTCAAGTTCTATCATAGCAGCGACCTTGTCGCCACGCTCGCTGAGCATCTGCTTCAAGGCCTCAGCCTGCGGAATGGTACGTGGAAAACCGTCGAAGATGACGCCCTTATGTCCACGTCCATAGCCGTCATACACCTTTGCCAGAATGCTTATCATCAGGTCGTCAGGAATCAGGTTGCCACCATCGATATAGCTGGCAGCCAGCTTCCCCAGCTCTGTTCCTTTCTTGATTTCGCTACGCAGAACGTCGCCGGTAGAAATATGTCCCAAGCCGTAGTGTTCAATCATCAAATCACTCTGGGTGCCTTTCCCTGAGCCGGGTGCACCGAAAATCACAATGTTCTTCATCCGAATACGTTTTTCTTGATTGTCTCGTTTAATTTGCGTCTCTTTACCTTTATACCACAAGTCCGTGAGGAGGTCGCTCTGGCGAGCCTCTACGTCACTGGGCAGATGGGGTAGCTTTACTTGCCGCATAATACTATTTCATTCTCTGTTCTAGTGTTTATCCTTCAACCAGTGTGAAGATTTCCTTCAAGTTCCGACCCTGCTGGTCATAGTCCAAACCATATCCGACAATAAAGTCGTTGGGAATCTCAAAGCAAGGATAGTCGATTTTCAACTTCTCTTCCAACTTTTCGGGCTTGACGAAAAGCGGACAGATGTGTATCTCCTGTGGATTGCGGTATTTCAGCGTCTCCAGCATCTGCCGCATGGTACGACCTGTATCCACGATATCTTCGACAATAACGATGGTTCTTCCAGTGATGTCAACGTTCAAGCCGATGACTTCCCTTACCTTACCTGTTGAGATGACACCTTCGTACGATGTCAGCTTGACGAACGACACCTCGCAGGGGATGGTAATCTCGCGCAGCAGGTCTGCGGTAAACATAAAGGCACCGTTCAGCACACTGAGGAATAGCGGATTTTTGTCTGCCAGGTCGTGGTTTATCTGTGCTGCCACTTCTTTGATACGGGCTTTAATTTTCGCCTCTGGAATGGAGGTTTCAAACGTCTTGTCTTTGATTTTAACGATACTCATAGGTCTGAAATTCAAAATTTTGGCACAAAATTACAAAATTTTCGGCAAAAAATGTGCATTGATTAGCATATTTTTCGTATTTTTGCATCGCAATGAAGATATTTACAAGTAATCAGATACGTGAATTAGACAAATACACCATTGAGAACGAGCCCATCACCAGCCTCGACTTGATGGAGCGCGCCTCAAGGACATTGACGCGAGCCATAACCTGCCTGTGGTCTGCCACGACACCCGTTGTCGTGTTTGCAGGACCAGGCAACAACGGCGGTGACGCACTGGCCGTAGCGCGCATGCTGGCAGAGCAGGACTACCTCGTTTCAGTATATCTTTTCAACATCAGCGACAGCTTGTCGGTCGATTGTGCTGCCAACAAGCGCCGGCTGCAAGACTGCAGGCGCGTCAAAGAGTTCATAGAAGTCACTCAGGAGTTCGACCCTCCTGTGCTGGATAGCAGCATGTTGGTTATCGACGGGTTGTTTGGTTCCGGACTGAACAAGCCCCTTGCTGGCGGCTTTGCCTCACTGGTGAAGTACATCAACAGCTCTTCGGCACAGGTTGCCAGCATCGATGTTCCCTCGGGACTGATGACCGAGAACAACAACTACAACGTACGTGCCAACATTATCCGTGCCACGACGACGCTGACGCTGCAGCAACCGAAGCTGTCGTTTCTCTTCGCCGAGAACTATCCCTTCGTCGGACAGCTACGCATCTTGGACATCCGTCTCAGTCAGGACGGCATGGATAAGATAGAGACGCCATACGCCATCATAGAAGAGTCTTTGGTACGCTCGCTGCTGAAGAAGCGGAACCCCTTTGCACATAAAGGGCAGATGGGCAACGCCCTCATCGTGGCAGGCAGTTACTGCATGGCAGGAGCTGCCGTTTTGGCTACGAAGGCATGTCTCCGTGCCGGCGTAGGGAAAGTCACGATAGACACTCCCCACTGCAACATCTCCATTCTTCAGTCGTCGGTACCCGAAGCCATTGTCAGGACAGGAACAGAAGAGACTATCTTTGCCGACCCCTTGGATACGGACGAGTATGATGCTTTGGGCATCGGTCCTGGCTTGGGACAAAGCGAACAAACTGCCATTGCCCTCATTTCACAACTGAGAGCAGCTCAATGTCCGACAGTGGTTGATGCTGATGCCATCAACATCTTGGCAAAACACCGCGCCTGGATGCAGCAGCTGCCGAAAGGCATCATCCTGACACCCCACCCCAAGGAGTTCGACAGGTTGGAAGGTCACTCGGCCGACAGTTTTGAGCGCTTGTCGAAAGCCCGCAACCTGG
The DNA here is from genome assembly GCA_946540105.1 of uncultured Prevotella sp. GTDB lineage: Bacteria > Bacteroidota > Bacteroidia > Bacteroidales > Bacteroidaceae > Prevotella. The sequence continues at coordinate 14,360 of CAMNIA010000003.1, forward strand.
CAGCCAGAATCAAAGGCTACGTCATCCTGAAGGGTCACTATACGGCTGTCTGTATGCCCGACGGACGTACGCTCTTTAATGCGACGGGCAATGCCGGCATGGCTACAGCGGGTAGTGGTGACGTGCTGACAGGCATCATCACCGGACTGCTGGCTCAAGGCTACAAGCCGCAGGAGGCCTGTTTCCTCGGTGTCTACCTGCACGGGATGGCAGGCGACTTGGCAGCCAGCGAACTGGGAGAAGAGAGTCTGATAGCCAGCGACATCATTGCCTTTCTGCCTAAAGTGCTAAAGCGCTTAAGAGAATAACAGAAACGAAGAAAAGCATCCTCGCTCAGGATGCTTTTCTCGTTTGTGACTCGTTTGGGGCTCGAACCCAAGACCCCAACATTAAAAGTGTTGTGCTCTACCAACTGAGCTAACGAGTCTCCGCGACTTATGAAACGGAATGTTTTCGTAAATCGGGTGCAAAGGTACAATGATTTTTTGGAATGACCAAATTTATTGGGATGTTTTTTCAGTCTGTTCGGCAGCAATGGCTTTCTGATAGCAGTCGCGGCATAGCGGTTCGTACTCCTGAGTCTCGCCTAGCAGTACCCGTTTGTCGTTCTGTACGGTGCGATGACTGACATAAGCCAACGCCCCACACTTGACACAGATGGCATGCACCTTTGTCACATCGTCGGCGATGGCGCAGAGGGCAGGCATCGGACCGAAGGGAACGCCTTTGAAGTCCATATCCAAGCCGGCAATGATGACACGTATGCCACGGTAAGCCAACTCGTTGCAGACGTCCACCAGTCCCATGTCAAAAAATTGTGCTTCGTCAATGCCTACGACATCAATGTCGCTTGCCAGAAGCAGGATGCTGGCAGAGGAGTCAAGGGGTGTCGACAGAATGGCGTTGTGGTCGTGGCTCACCACCTCCTCGTCACTATAGCGGGTGTCGATGGCAGGTTTGAAGATTTCCACTTTCTGCTTGGCAAACTGTGCACGACGCAAACGGCGTATGAGTTCTTCGGTCTTTCCGGAAAACATGGAGCCGCAGACAACCTCTATTCTGCCTGGTCGGCGTGTCTCTCCTGATGAAGGGTATGTTATCATATTGTCCTGGGTTTTAAGTTATTTCTTGTCATCGCTGATTCTTATGCCGACATCCATCACGCCTGGCAACACCTCTAATTTCATGCAGTGAAAGACGGCAAAGCGTACGGTTTGTTTCTTATGGAGTAAGAACTGGCGCATCGGGAAGCTATACTGAAACTGACTCACGCCGCTGCCTGTACGCATTCCCCGCTTGTCCACCAGTTGGCAGTTTACCGTGTCGCGGCGTACCTGTTGCTGAGGCATGAGGGTCTGCTCCACCACGACGCTCAGGTTCCGATAGGGATAGCTGACATCGGTGCGCACATGCAACGCCACCTGATAGTTGCCGTCGGCAGCAATGGAAGGCACCTCGAAGCGTAGCGTGTCACTACGGTCCCACCCGTCGCCGGACGGTTGTTCGAAGTGGTGATAGACGGTGTCCTCATGACAAGCCGTCAACATAAGCAGCACGCCGAGAAACAGTCCGCATATATATAATAAGGTGTAGGTGCTTCTCATTTTTCTGCGCGGGGAACCGCTTCATGTTCTCGTCGTTCTGCACCGCTGCCACCCTGTCGATGTGCGGGTTTCTTCTTTTTCTTTTTCTTCTTCGCACGGTCGAAGCGATTGATGTTCTCCTGCGTTGCCAGGTCGACAGGTCTCTCTTCCGTGCTGTTGCCATCCTCCTGCAGCGACTCCGGCTTCTCTCCGCGTCGGTTCATGTCTATAACCTGGTGTGCCCGTTCTGCTGAGATTGTCTCCAGGTTAGCCGCAATGTTCTTGTCAGTACTGTAGGTTATCAGTCCTGCCAGGATGTCGGCTTTGAAGTAGAAATAATCAGCATCCTGCGTCTGCAGCTGAATGTCCTTCGGCGGCAGCTGTCGGCTTGCCTCCACGTAGTCGTCGACTTCGTAGTTCAGACAACACTTCAGCTTGGCGCACATGCCCGCCAGTTTCTGCGGGTTGAGCGAGATGTCCTGATAGCGGGCAGCTGCCGTTCCTACGCTGACGAAGTTCTTCATCCACGTAGCACAGCACAGCTCGCGTCCGCAAGGTCCTGTTCCGCCGATGAGTCCCGACTCCTGGCGTGCGCCAATCTGCTTCATCTCGATGCGGACGTGGAACGTAGCCGCCAAGTCCTTGATGAGTTGTCGGAAGTCCACACGCTCGTCGGCTATATAGTAGAAGATGGCTTTGTTGCAGTCGCCCTGATACTCCACGTCACCGATTTTCATCTTCAGTCCCAGTCCTTTGGCTATCTGCCGACTCTCTATCATGGTGGCGTGCTCACGGCTCTTGGCTTCTTTGAACTTTTCCATATCGACGGGTCGTGCCAGTCGGTAGACGCGCTTGATGTCGTCGGGCGACTTGAGGTTAGCCTTCTTCATCTGCATCAGCGCCAGGCGTCCTGTCAGCGTCACCACGCCAATGTCATGCCCGGGGTTCGCCTCCACAGCCACGATGTCGCCTTTTTTCAGCGCCAGTTTGTTGACGTTATGGTAATAGCCTTTGCGGGTATGCTTGAACTGCACCTCGACGAGATCGGTCGTATCGGCATTGCCAGGCACGTCAGCCAGCCAGTCGTAGCTGTTCAGCTGTTTGTCCTGTCTGCCTACGCCGTTTTTACACAGTCCGCGGTCGCACCCCGTTGTCAGTGGATATTCTTTTTCCATGTTTGTTTTAGTCTTTATCTTATTTTTGTATGAGTAGCACTATCATTTGCAGCGACAGATCGAAGAACACGATTTTGCTATTGGCATTCTGTCCGATATCTCTGATGGCACGCGTTATCAAGTCGCTGATGGGCAGCACGTTGGCTTCGTTGATGAAGCGTGCGAAGTTGTGTGCGAAGTCTTCCTCGCGCTGTGTCATGTAACACAGGTCGGCTTGCTGGAAGTTGTACATGAAGTTCTCGCGCACCAGCCGCAGGAAGTAGTTCAGGAAGCGCTTCTGCCACTCGCGTCCCATGCCCGCCATTTGCTCGCTCCACGCCTTGAGGGCTTTCACGTTGCGCTGGTATGCCAATCGCATCAGCGTCTGGAAGAGTTCCAGAAACTGGTCGTTCTCCGAGTCGGCGCTCAGCATCTCCAGTGCCGTCAGCCAACTGCCACCTGCCATACGGCTGATGCGGTGTGCCTGCTCTTCGGAGAGTCCGCGGCGTTCGACGAGCGCCTGCCTGATGTCCTCGTCGCTGATGCGGTGTACGTCTACGCGCTGTACGCGGCTGCGGATGGTTTCCAACAGGCGGTCGGGTTCTTGGCACACCATGATGAAGCAGGTCTGTGCGGGGGGTTCCTCCAGCAGTTTCAGCAGTTTGTTCGCACATTCCGTATTCATGCGCTCAGGCAGCCAGATGATGCTCACCTTATATCCCCCCTGACTCGACTTCAGCGACAGCTTGCGCACCAGCGCATCGCTCTCGCCTGCGGTGATGATGGCTTGCTGGTTCTCGCCACCCATCTCTTCGAGCCACTGCGCCATTGTGAAGTAAGGTCCCGCCATCACCATGTCGTGCCACTGTCGGGCAAAGTCGTCACTGACGGGTTTGTGGTCGCTGCCCATTGACGGCAGCTTGATGGTCGGATAGGTGAAGTGCAGGTCGGGGTGCTCCAGCTTTTGCAGCATTGGGCTCTCGACGACATCTCCGTTTTCGCCCTCGTCGCCAAACATCGAGGCGGCTTCGTTCTTGGACTTTTGCGACAACAGCAGCTTAGCGAAACCTATAGCCAGCGCCAGCTTGCCGGCACCTGCCGGACCGCACAGCATCAAGGCGTGCGGAACCCTGCCCTCGCTTACCATCTGCCGAAGCCGTTGCTGTATGTCTTCTTGTCCTATTACCTCTTTAAAAATCATAGCTTTTTGTGCCGTCAGCGCACAATCCGATGCAAAATTAGTTAAAAAGTATGAGAAACGCAAGGATTTTATCAGGAAAAGCATTACTTTTGTAGTCTGTTAACGTAAAACCATATTTTATACCGATAACCTTATGAAGCGAATACTGGTAGCAGAAGATAATGACAGCAACTACATGCTGATGACCTACATCCTAAGGAACCACTACGAGCTCCTTCGCGCCCACAACGGCAAGGAGGCTGTAGAGATGGCGCAAAGCGAGCATCCCGACATGGTGCTGATGGATATGAAGATGCCCATCATGGGTGGTTTGGAGGCGACGCGCGGCATCAAGGCCGTGCTGCCCGACATGCCTGTCATTGCACTGACAGCCAACGCCTTCGACAACGACCGTAAGAATGCGTTCGATGCCGGTTGCATCGACTTCATATCCAAGCCCGTCAACTCTGCCGTGTGCTTGGAGATTCTTGCCAAGCATCTAGGTGAATAAGCGCATGAAGTCCTTCAACGCACTTTGATGGAGTCGCTCAAGGAAACAACGGCAAAGGGACTTTTCTGGGGAGGGCTGAGCAATGGCGCCCAGCAGTTGCTGAACCTGGTCTTCGGCATCTTCTTGGCACGGCTGCTAAGCACCGAAGACTATGGCATGGTGGGCATGCTAACCATCTTCTCACTTCTTGCCAGTTCGCTGCAGGAGGGCGGCTTCGTCTCCGCACTCAACCGTTGCCACGAGGTGTCACACCGCGACTATAACGCCGTCTTCTGGACTTCGTCGCTTGTCAGTCTGGCTATCTACCTGACGCTGTTCCTGTGTGCGCCGTTCATTGCCGACTTCTACGACGAGCCGCGGCTGGTGGCGCTCTCACGTTACATCTTCCTGGGGTTCTTCATCACGAGTCTTGGCATTGCGCCGCGTGCCGTCCTGTTCCGCAACATGCAAGTCAAGCAGCAGAGCATCGTGTCGTTCGTCAGCCTGCTCGTGTCAGGAATCGTCGGCATAGCGATGGCAGCTAGCGGCTTTGCCTATTGGGGCATTGCCACGCAGACGTTGGTGTACGTCAGTCTGTTTACGGGCATGACGTTCTGGTATGCCCGCTGGCACCCCACCCTCTCCTTCGACTTCCGTCCCATCCGCGAGATGATAGGTTTCAGCAGCAAGCTCATCATCACCAACATCGTCATCATCGTCAACACCAACGTCTTCAGCGTCATCCTGGGACGCCTGTACTCGCCGCACGTCGTGGGAAACTACACACAAGCTAACAAGTGGAACTACATGGGGTGGTCGCTCATCAACAACATGCTGCAGGGCATCGCACAGCCCGTCTTTGCCAAGACCGACGAGGACGTTGAGCGCCAGCGTAACATTTTCCGCAAGCTGTTGCGTTTCACCGCTTTCGTCAGTTTCCCCCTCATGCTGGGTCTGGCGCTGGTGGCAAAGGAGTTCATCGTCATCCTGCTGGGCGAGAAGTGGCTCGAGAGTGCCGTTCTGCTGCAGTGGCTGTGCGTCATGGGAGCCTTCTACCCCGTGAGCAACCTGTTCTCGAACCTGCTGATAGCGCGAGGGCACTCCACTACGTATATGTGGGGCAACGTCGGACTGTGTCTTCTGCAGCTGGCTGCCGTCGTGGTGTCGGCGCACTACGGCATTATGGGCATGATACAGGTGTATGTCGCTATTACGATAAGTTGGATACTGGTGTGGCACTACTTCGTCAGACGTGAGATAGGGTTGCGACTCTGGAGTGTCGTCAGCGACCTGTCACCCTACCTGCTCATCACGCTCGTGCTGATGACGGCGGCAAACCTGCTGACGCGGAGTTTCGACAACCTCTTCCTGTGTTTCTTCCTCAAGGTGGCTATTGTCGCCACAGGCTATCCGCTGACGCTGTGGCTGCTGCGCTCCACCATTTTCCGCGAGAGCATCGACTTCCTGCGCCACAAAGGCAACCTCTGACTACCGTCCGAACAGCCACTTACGGAAGAACGGGCTGATGCGCAGGATGTTGCTGGCAACGACGCAGAAGGCTATCAGCAGCAACGCCACCAGTACCGACAGCGTGACGTCAAGCATGAAGTTGTGGCGGTAGATGTTCAGGAACTTTCCTATCGTAGGCAGGTTGGGCATGAAGAGGAAGTGTATCAGGTAGATATCCAGCGTCCGGCGTCCTATATACTGCAACGTGCTGCCCATCACCGACAACTGGGTGAAGTACTGCTGGTAGTGGCGGAAGTACAGGAACACGATGGTCAGCAGTCCGAAGCGCGCCACCGTCAGTGGTACGATAGCCCAAGCACGTCTCAGCGTATGCCACATCTGCGAGTCGAGGGCGGCGAAGAACACAACGACGACGATGATGGGGAAGAACCACTTCGAGTCGAAGAGCCGCTGCCACTTGTCCCAATAGCGGCGCACGATGTTGCCGTAGAGGAAGAAGGGGAAGTAGATGAAGAGGTTCAAAAAGCTGGTGGTGTTCATAAATGCGTTCTGATGCTTGCGCCCCAGCGCCCACGAGAAGTCATGAGGCAGGTAGCACGTCTCGTAGCAGAACATAGAAACCAGGAACAGCAGCGTCAGCGCCAGCCACATCTTGATTCTCAGCTTCTCGACGACATAGCAGAACACGTAATAGATGATGAACATATAGAGCAGCACGATGGTGAACCAATAGCCACCCTTGGTATTCAGCTGCACCCACTCCACAATGTTGCGCCAGAAACCGCCGCCCAGCAGTGCCGCCGCCACGAGGAAGAACACGATGGTAGGAATGGTCTGCACCTTCACTTTCTTCAGCAACAGCTCGCCCAGCGTCCTCAGGTTCCACGTCAGGTTAGCCTTATAAGCCAGGAAGCCGCTGATGAAGAAGAACAGGGGCATGCGGAACAGGATGAGGAAGGGCAACGCCGACGATGCCTTGATTGGCTGTTCAAATGCCATGCCGCTGACGTGGTTAGCCACCACCATAATCATCGTGAAGCCGCGCAGGGCGTCCAGCCACTGCAGTCGTTGCTTCTTCTGGGGTCTGATCTCTGTTTCCATCACTGTCATTCTTTTCTCACTACTTTCGTGTGCAAAGATAATCAATTTTTCTGAGATTACAAGACCGTAGCGACAAAAATTGACTTCCTACCGCCAGGAAATTCTGCTGCTTTGTAAAGTAAAATGGTAAGAATTTAACACTTCGATGTCACTCCTTCTGGCGAGCAAAAACTACACTGCGGTGGAGATTTTGCTACACTGCGGGGGAAAAATTACTACACTACGAGCAAAAAACGCTTCACTATGAGCAAAACGACCACTTGCTGTGAGCGAAAGGCCGAGTTACTCAGAGCGAAACGGCGTTTTGCTACGAGCAAATCAGGGCCTCGCCGAGCGAAAAATTGGTCTTTCCGCCCACTTTTCTGGCCTGCAAAAATTTGACAAACCCACAACTCGCTGATACTGAAAAAGATACGGAACGGTACGAGAATCCTCGTTTTCACACCCAAGTTCGTCGTGGTGACGAAAGTGGCCCTTCCTGCGCACCCGTTTGTCAACAACTTTCTTATCGTTTAACAATTCCGTCCACAACATTTCCTCGCGCACGATACCTAATTATTCAGATTTTCTTCGTATCTTTGCACGCACAGAAGAAACAAACTAAAACTCAGTTCACTACGATGAAGAACCTGCTCTTGATACTCTTGCTGATGCTGGTGCCCTTCGGAACAAGGGCACAGGAGGCCGACATGAACCTCGACTCCATCTACATGAGTTACATGTCGGACAGCTCAAAGGCGCAGATATTGAAGTTGCGCAGCGAGGTGGACCGCATAGAGCAACGGCAGCAAGAGCGCGAAGAGAGTCAGCTGCTGTGGTATCTGCTGCTGGCTGGCTGTGCGCTGAGTGCCATCGTCGTTACTGGCGGCATCTTCCGTGCAGTCTTCAGTGGCCACGACGACGCACCTATCCACCGTAAACTGTCAGCTGCCGTCATCTGCCTGTGCGGAGGCGTCGTCATCTTCCTGCTCGACGTCGCTTGGCTCTACATGTCGTTCGAAGCCAGCCAGAAAGAACAGAAGCTCATCCTCTTCGCCATCCTCCTCGTCCTGGGCATCGCCCTGTGGATATACACCAACAATCTGAAGAACGAAAACAAAGACGACCTATGAAACAGAGACTAACATTATTACTCGCGCTGCTCACCATTGCCACAACGACAATGATGGCGCAAGACATCAATGCTGTCGCGAATCAGTTAAGTCAGAAATACTCCTCGGCTTACTATCGTACAGATTACGGTGGCTGGTTTGAAGTGCAACAGTTCGACAAAGAGCGCAAAAAGAACTACCATGGTGTTTGCGACAAAAGCGGACGGGAACTGCTGCCGCCTGTCTATAAAGAGTTGAATAGGGGCGATGGCTACTACATCGTTACTAACAAGAACGGCTGGTTCGGCATCAGGGGACTGCACAACGAGGAGATACTGCCCTGTAAGTATTCCAGTATCTCCGACTTTGAATATACCTACCGTAAATCTCCCTATTTCGATTTATGGAGCAATAAGAAACAGGGTGCCTTTGATCCCAAACTGAAAAGGATGGTCGTCCCCTGTATCTACGACAGGCTTGACTTTTACGAGTCGATGAATATCTTCAAAGTTAAGAAAGACAACTTCTGGGGTGTCTTGGATAAGGATGGCCGTGAATTGTTGCCCTGTAACAGATATACGGAACTCAAATTGCATGACATTCCAAGGAATGGTGGCTACTGCGAAGTAAAGGTTGGCGAAAAAGTTGGTGTCATCGACTCTACTTTCAAAGAGGTAGTCCCTTGCATCTACGATGGTATTCTTCATTGCCACGACCTGAAAGACTATCATATCTGTGACATTGAGAAGGACGACAAGAATGGTGTTTACGACATCGTCAAGCAAAAGGAGGTCGTACCCTGTGTGTACTCAGACATCATGGCAGACGATATTACCAAGGGGAAGTGTTTCTTTGTACGTCGTCCTGGCAATAGTCCCAGCCAGCCGGAGAAGATGGGAGTCTTCGACCCACAAACACTTAGCGAGGTGCTGCCTTGCGGCAAATACGCATATCTGAAGAACCTTGACCCAGAGAAAAAGACTGTCGTGGTGTGCAAGGGTATGGACTTCACCTACGATGAGGACAACGATAAGTTCATTATCCACAAGCAGGGAAAGTGGGGCGTGTACGACCTGAAGAAGAAAAAGGAAATCATTCCCTGCAAATACGACATGATCAAGCAAGAAGAGGATGGCGTGTATGCCTTCAACAAGGGAGGCGTCGTTATGAATCTCGATGACTATGAAGGGAAAGGTGTTCAATACAAAGGTGGCAAATGGGGTTATATCGATGCGATGTGCAACGAGGTGGTAGCACCCCAGTATGATATGGTGAACCCCTTCAAGGACGGATTGGCACAAGTAAAGAAAGACGGCGTGACATCATTCTTGGAACATCCGCTGACTGGCACAAAACTGAAGCTCACCAACGGCGGCGACGGCTCACCCATCGACAAGGACATTCCCAAGACTAACAAGAAGAACGAGAACCTCTTCGCTTTCATCATTGCCAACGAGAACTACACCAACTTCAAGGGTGCCGACTACTCCATCAACGACGGCAAGGTGTTTGCTGAATACTGCAAGCGGACCTTAGGATTGCCTGAGCGTAACGTGCGCTACTACGAGGATGCCACCTACGGCAACATGATAGGTGCCGTAAAGAAGCTGCAGGACATTGCCGATGCCTACGACGGCGATGCACAGATTATCTTCTATTACTCAGGACTGGGGGCATCTGACGACAAGACTGCTGAACGCTACCTACTGGCGACGGATGCCTCAATGGCAGCACTCAGCAAGACGGGCTATGACGTCAAGGCGCTGCTGGCAACGCTGAACGGAGTAAACGTGCAGAACATGTGGGTGGTTATCGATGCACCGTTCTCGAATACGGACAAGAACGGCCAGCCGCTGGCCACTGGTCGCGGCGTAGCCATCAAGCCCAAAGACGTGACTACTGACGGCAAGGCTATCGTCACGCTGTCGTGCGACGGCAGCCAGGCCTCCTACTCCAGCAAGGAGTATGGCCATAGCCTGTTTACCTACGCCCTGCTGGAGAAGATGCAGCAGAGCAAGGGCAACTGCACCATCAAGGAGATGACCGACTATGCTACGACATGGGTCAAGCGCCAGGCCATGTCGGGCTTTGACAAGTCGCAGACACCGCAAGTTATCGTGTCGCCACAGATGTCAGCGCAATGGGGTAACGTAAAATACTAAACACCAGACAACATGAAAAGACTCATTATCATACTTAGCATCATGGCCGCCTTTGCTGCCAACATGCATGCACAGATTGTTGCTGCCAAAGAAGGTGACAACGGAAAATATGGCTTTGTTGATGCCAATGGCAACTGGGTTGTTAATCCTGTTTATTCGAGTGCCGAATGGGACAAATATGGTGATATTGGTACATTTGATCATGACTGGAAAGTCTTTGGTATGATAGACAATCAAGGCAGGGTCGTCTTCAAATCTAATAATTGCATGCTTTTTACTAGGTATCCCAAGACGTCTCCTTTTGTGAAGATTTTTCACAACAGCAAGTATGGAGTAGGTACGATGGATGGAAAAATCATCGTTCCTCTTCAGTACAAGTATATTGAAATAAAAGAAGAGGAAGGATATACCTTTTTTATGTTAACGTCAACAGACGGAAAGGTGGGTGTGGCAGCAAGCGACGGCAAGATACTTGTCCCTTGCGAATACTATCGGGGGGAGATTCCTTACTCGAATGCCAAACAGCCTTTTCTTCTCATGGAAGATTTCAATGGCGGTATGGTGCTCTTTTCCTGCGAAGGCAAGCAACTGACACCTCAGGGGTACTCTTCTGTCGAGGTGGACTCTGTGGCCATCACAGTCAGTAAAAACGGCATGGAAGGACTCTATACGCTGGAAGGGCAAGAGTGGGTGCCTTGTGAGTATGCAAGCATATATATAGATAAGTATAGTAATAATAAGCCATACGCTATCAGCGTTACCAAAAAGATAGACGGCAAGGAGAAAAAGGGAGTTTTCTCGATGGACGGGAAGGTGCTGGTGCCGTGTGAATACGACTTTGTGTATCATAATGGGAACTATATTGAGGTTTGGAATGGCGAGATCGGGTCTAAACAAGAATATGGTATGTACTCTAAGGCTGGCGAAGTGCTGGTGCCTTGCCAGTACCGACATTGTGACAGGTTGACTAACGAGCGGGAAAGAATCCAGATTTTTGCCTTTACAGACGAGAAGTGGCGACCCTACTCGTTTATTGTCATACGTGTTAATGGCGAGGTTATCGTCCCGTTTAATCAATACCAAGGCATTGAGAAGGCTGCCGAGAACCTATATACCATTCAGCAAAACGGAAAGTGGGGCCTTTGGTCAGGCGACCATGAGGTAATGGCGTGCCAATATGACAATCCCATTAAGTTTGCAAACGATGTGGCAACAGTCACAAAGAACGGCGAAGCAAGCCTCATCAAGAACCCACTGAAGGATGGTTCGCAGATTCTGATAGCAGAGGCGAAGACTCCTACTAAGAAAAAGGAGAAGGGGCCTGCCGTGAGCCGCTATCCAAAGCCTGACTCTGAGGTGGATACGAACATTCCAGTAGCCAGGAAACAGACCGAGACCATGTTTGCTTTTATCATCTGCAACGAGAACTACCCCGATGCTCCTGTGCCATACTCGCTGAACGACGGTCGCATGTTTCGCGAATACTGCCAGAAGACGCTGGGTATTCCTGAAAAGAACATCAACCTCTATGAAGATGCCACCTTTGGCAATATCATCACGGCGGTGGAGAAGATGAAGTCGATAGCTGATGCTTACGACGGTGAGGCGAGCGTCATTTTCTATTATTCAGGACACGGATTCCCTGACGACAAGCAACAGACGGCCTATCTGTTGCCCATTGATGGTGACGCCGCCAGCATTACCACAACGGGCTATAGCCTCGCCAAGCTGTACAAGGAGATAGCGTCGCTGAAACTGAAGTCGTCTGTCGTATTCCTCGATGCCTGCTTCAGCGGTGCTAAACGTGAAGACGAGATGCTGACCTCTGCTCGTGGTGTGGCTATCAAGGTGAAAGAAGAAGCCCCGCAGGGCAACATGGTGGTGTTCTCTGCTGCCCAAGGCGACGAGACAGCTCACCAGTTGGAGGACAAGCACCACGGACTCTTTACCTACTGTCTGCTGAAAGAGTTGCAGAAAGCACAGGGTGACATCAATCTGGGCACACTGACAGATAACGTCACCAAACAGGTGAAACGCCAATCGGTAGTCATCAACAACAAAAAACAAACTCCCACCGTCATCCCCTCGCAAAAGATGATGAATGACTGGAGAGAAATGAAACTGAAATAAAAGACAACTCGAAGCATGAAGATTATCGTCAAACTGTCATCGGGCATTGGAAACCAGCTGTTTATGCTTGCCTTCTATAAGCACATAGAAGGGAAATATGGCGTGAGGCCTTACTTCGACGATAAGTACTTTCAGGACAAAGACAACATCAGGAAGCCGGAACTGGCGGTAGTGATGCCCGACTACCCCGTGTGCCACCTGCCTTTCAACCCTGCCGGCGAACACCACTTGAAACGTAAGTGCTATGAGTGGGTGTGGAGCCACATGCCGTTCGTGACACGCATCAGCGAAGACTGCTACGATGACGACACGACATACCGAGGACGGCTGCTGTACTTCGACGGCTATTGGCAGACGCCACGTTACGTCGAAGACCTGGACCGCTCGCTCTTCATGCCCGTCGGCGACATGCCAGAGGTGTTGGCGACAGAACGGGAGCACATCAGGAAGGCTGCCACTCCGGTAAGTCTGCACGTAAGACGGGGCGACTACTTCACACCGCAGTACATCGACCGCTTCGGCGTCTGCGACGAGGCTTACTACCAGCAGGCTATGGAGGCGATAGAGGCGCAACTGGGACAGGTGACCTACTTTGTCTTCTCCGACGACCTGCCGTGGGTGCAACAGCACCTGACGTTCCGACAGCCCGTACACTACGTTGCCAACTACGACGTGAACTCGTATTGGTATATCCACCTGATGAGTCTGTGCCGTCACCACATCATCTCGAACTCTACCTTCAGCTGGTGGGGTGCCTACCTCGACGGCAGGGAGGGGAAGTTGGTGGTGGGTCCAAGTCGCTGGACGTTGGATAGTGAGCGGACGCTGATGCTGGAAAAATGGGAAAAAGTAATCATACCTCTCAGTTCTTAACTCTCAGTTCTCAGTTAAAAAAGTTCTCAGTTAAAAATGAAGTTATCAATTATAATACCAGTATATAACAGGGAGGCGTACGTGGAGGAGACGCTGCAGTCGATTGTGAGTCAGACGGGTCACTCGTTGGACTATGAAATCATCGTGGTGGATGACGGTTCGACGGACAACAGCGTGGCGCGCTGCGAAGAGATGGCGAAGCGGTACCCCGCGATACGCATCGTCAGACAGCAGAACAGCGGACCAGGTGCCGCACGTAACAACGGACTGGAACACGCTCGCGGAGAGTACGTATGGCTGGTGGACTCCGACGACTGGATGGAGCAAGGGGCGCTGGCGTGTCTGGAGCCCCATCTCAATCAGGGTTTTGATGCCATCACCTTTGCCGCTGCTGACAAAAGGAACGGAGAGAAGTGCCGGCGCATCTTCAACAAGTCACTCGACGGACAGGTGATGAGCGGCAGGGAGCTGATGGCGCGACAGATTCACTGCGGTTTCCTGTCGCTGCGGTTCCGCTTCTCGGTCTGCCTGTGGCATAACGTCTACCGGCGTGCCGTACTCGAGCAGCACCACCTGCAGCTGGCAGAAGACTCGTTGGTCGACGACTTCGACTTCGCCCCCAGGGTGTTCCACTGCCTGAAGCGTGTCCTCGTCCTCAACGACATACTCTACCTCATCCGACAGACACCCAACTCGTTGTCACGCTCGGCGAATCCGAAGAAGGCGTTCGACTACCTGACGTGTGCACGTAGTCTGTGGACTGCCGACAAAGAGATGGCGGTATTTGCCTCCTTGGCTTTCTGCAACGCGATGACGGAGATGGAACGCACAGGCAGCATCAGCGCCGACTTCCTCAACGCCATCAGCGAGCATCGCGCCACCTACCGTTCACTGTTGGTTGCTACGGGCAACGCTAAATTCCTGCTGATGGCTGTACTGCTGTCGGTACGTGTGGCGTGGCTCGTTAAAGCTTACAATAACTTTCTGAAAAAATTAAAGATTAAAAAATAAAGATGGAAGTGGTGAGAGGTAAGATTACGTTAGTGCCTGAGGGAGGACTCGGCAACCGGATGCGCACCATCGTTGCCGGCATCCGTCTGGCACAGGCTGTCAATGCACATCTGGAGATTGTGTGGTTTCAGGACTGGGGACTGGGCTGCAGGTACGATGTGCTGTTCAAGCCCTTGGCACTGCACTACGTCACCATACGCGAAGCCACGCGTGCCGACCTGCTGCTGCGCGACCGTCCGCGGCGGCGTAACCTGTGGCTGCCACGCATCTTCGAGCGGCTGCAGTATGATGTCTGCATCGAGGGTGCTGAGTTTCATACTCCTTCCGACGAGTATATAGCGCGCTGCAAAGGAAAGAACGTGTGGATAAGCAGTTGCGGCTACTTCATGTCGAAGATTACGCTGCCGGACTACTTCAACCTGTTCAGTCCGCAGGATGACATCCGCAAGCGCATAGACCAGACGGCAGCGGCATTCGGCAAGCACACCATCGGCGTCCACCTGCGCAGAACGGACAACACACAGTCGGTGAACGAGAGTCCGACGGCACTGTTCATCGAGCGCATGAAAGCGGAACCTGCCGACACCATCTTCTACCTTGCCAGCGACTCGGAAGAGGACAAACAGCTGATGAAGGACGTCTTCGGCAAGCGACTCATCACCTCCGACCGACAGGCAGAGAGAGGCACCACAGAGGGCATGAAAGACGCGGTGACTGAAATGTTCCTCCTGTCGAAGACGCAGCACATCTTAGGCTCTTACTACAGCAGCTTCTCGCTGATAGCATCATACATTTCGGGTAAGAAACTGGAAATCGTAAAAAGACAACAACAATGAAACAGCAATTGGCTCCCATACTACTCTTCGTCTATAACCGACCGGCACACGTGGAGCGCTGTCTGGCATCGCTGCGGACAAACAACGAGGCTCAGGACAGCGACCTGTACGTCTTTTCAGACGCGGCGCGCAGTGATGCCGATGGCGACGCGGTTGATGCCGTCCGCCACATCGTCCGTCACATAGAGGGCTTTCGCCACGTGCACGTCGAAGAGCGTGCGGAGAACTGGGGGTTGGCTCGCTCCATCATTGACGGTGTGACACGGCTGGTCAACGAGTACGGACGTGTCATCGTCGTGGAAGACGATCTGGTGGTGGCACCTTACTTCCTGCGCTTTATGAACGACGCCTTGGAGGTCTATAAGGACGAAGAGCGCGTGGGACACATTCAAGGGTGCGACTTCACTAAAGACCCGTCGCTGCCACCCACCTTTCTTATTAAGTTTACAGGCAGCTGGGGTTGGGCAACATGGCAACGAGCCTGGCAACTCTTCGAACCCGACGGCACGAAACTGCTGCGGCAGTTGGAGCAACGGCGACTGACGCGCCAGTTCGACTTCAACGGCAGCTATGGCTTTACTCGCATGCTGCGTCGACAGATAGCTGGCAAGAACAACTCTTGGGCTATACGTTGGAATGCCACCCTCTTCCTGCGTGACATGCTGTCGCTCAACGTTGGACGCTCGCTCGTACAGAACGAGGGGTTCGACGGCAGCGGCACCAACTGTGGCGGCGGTGGACTGTATGACAGTGAGTTATGGATGGAGCCACTGCCTGTGGCGCTACTCCCGATAGAGGAGAACACGGCAGCCCGTCAAGCCTTCGAACGCTACTACCGGCGCACCAATTCCTTCTGGGCTAAGGTCGTGCGGCGCATCAAACGTACGCTGAAGGGAGACTTTGGGAGATGAAAGATGAAAGATTAAAAAATAAAAAATAAAAATTAAGATGGGAGGCTGAAGGCTTTATTTGTAGATTTTCTCCACTGATTTCACGATGTGTGGCGGCACCAGTCCGTCGATGCTGTCGCCACGTTTCACACGACGGCGAATCTCCGTGCTGCTGACGTCGAGTAACGGGAGGGTGACGGTGCCGCTGGCATCGCCGCGAGGATAGACAACGACATCGTAGTGGCGCAGTATGTCCTTCCAGTGGCGCCAACGCTCGAAGTGAGCCCAGTTGTCACCGCCTATCAGCAGGACGTAAGTGTTTTGGGGATAGTCGCGTTCGAGCTGTTGCAGTGTATTCCACGTATAGGAAGGACGGGGCAGTCGGAACTCATAGTCGCAGGCCTTGACGCCTTCGACACCCTGAAGCGCCTGTTGTGCCAAGGAGAAGCGCTTTGCATCATCGAGCAAGTCGGCTTGCTGCTTCAGCGGATTCTGTGGTGACACCATCAGCCACACCTCATCCAGCGCATAGCACCGACGCAACGCTTGTGCCAGCGCGATGTGTCCCACGTGGATGGGGTTAAAAGAACCGCCAAAGAGACCAATCTTCATTTTTTTCAAGCGTTTTTCAGGAATGCCTCTACCAGCCGCAGCGTCTCCTGCTTGGCTTTCTCCAAGTCGTCGTTGACGATGATGTTGTCGAAGTATTGAGCAAAAGTCATCTCGTATTCTGCCTTTGCAAGTCGCTCGGCGATAGCCTCGGGGCTGTCGGTGGCGCGGTGTTCCAGACGGCGACGCAACTCGTCAACCGAAGGTGGCTGGATGAAAAGACTCAACGCCTCGTCGCCATAGTATTTCTTGATATTCACGCCCCCTTTGACATCGACATCGAACACTACGTTCTGTCCTGCCGCACGCTGATTCTCCACCTGTTGCTTCAGCGTACCGTAGAAGCGGTCGTGATACACCTCCTCATACTCCAGAAAAGCCTCTTCACGTATCTTCGCACGAAACTCCTCAGGCGTCAGGAAGAAATATTCCACACCGTGCTTTTCGGTGCCACGCGGCGGACGGCTGGTGCACGAAATGCTGAAGCATAGATTCAGCTCCGGATGTTCACGCATAAGCCACTGAACGATGGTGCTCTTCCCACTGCCGCTGGGGGCGCTGACGATTAACATCTTACCTCTCATGATGCAACGTGTTTAAAGGGCATTGAGCACCTGTTCTTTGATTTGCTCCAACTCGTCTTTCATCATGACAACGATATTCTGCATCTCTGCCTGGTTAGACTTCGATCCGGTGGTGTTGATTTCACGTCCCATCTCCTGAGCGATGAATCCCAGCTTCTTGCCTTGTCCGGCAGGCTCAGCCATCGTTTCACGGAAATACTTCAGGTGGTTGGCAAGACGCTGCTTCTCCTCGCTGATATCGAGTTTCTCAATATAGTAGATGAGCTCCTGCTCGAGGCGGTTCTTGTCATAGTCTGCTTCGGGAATCTGCTTTAGTCCGTCGGTGATGCGCTGGCGAATCTTCTCCACTCGCACCTTCTCATAAGGTTCTATCGACTGCATCAACCGCTCTATGTTGTCTATCTTCTCGCCGAATTTCTTCTCAAGGGCGGCACCTTCCTGCGTGCGGAAGTCAACCAGACGGCTGATGGCGTCAACGACACCCTGTCGCACCACCTGCCACTCGTCGTCGCTGAGCACCTCCTGTTCGGTCTTTGTAAGCACGTCGGGCATGCGTGTCAGTGTGGGCAGCCAGTCAACATTCTGAAAACCGTTACCATCGGCAAACGGCTTCAGCTGCTCGTAGTACTTCTGCATCAGCTGGAGATTGACAGTAGCGGCATCGGCAGCAGCGTCTTTTTCTATCCAGAGGCAGCACTCCACCTTGCCTCGCAGCACACGCTCAGCTATCAGCTGGCGCACCTCCATCTCTTTCTCACGATAGAGCGGGGCGATGCGTGTTGTCAGATCCAACTGCTTGGAGTTGAGCGACTTTATCTCTACATTGATTTTCTTGTTGTCAAAGGCTATCACCGTCTTGCCATAGCCCGTCATTGATTGTATCATAGTTGGTAATTTTCGTAAATATGGCGGCAAAGGTACTAAATAATTGCTAATTGGCAACTCTTTTTTCAAGAAAAAGTGTGGTGTTGCAATGATAATTGATTTTTTTTTGTACCTTTGCACACAATTATGGCTTGCATACTACACATAGAGACGAGTACGAATATCTGTTCTGTGGCTGTATCACAGGACGGACAGTGTATTTTCGAGCAGACAGCGCGCGGGGAGATGGGAGCCGGAGCAGAGAAACTGGGGACGATGGTTGACGAGGCAATGTCGTTTACCGACAACCATGCCATACCTTTCGATGCCGTAGCGGTGAGCTGCGGACCTGGTTCCTACACTGGCTTGCGCATCGGGGTGTCAATGGCGAAAGGCATCTGCTACGGTCGTAACCTGAAGCTCATTGCCGTGCCGACACTGGAGATTATGTGTGTGCCCATCTTGCTCAGGGAACTCGTTGCTGACGGTCAGCAGGCGCTGCTGTGTCCGATGCTTGACGCTCGACGCATGGAGGTTTATACCGCCTTCTATGACCGCGCCCTGCACGAGGTGCGCCCCGTCAGTGCTGACGTGATAGACGCTGCCACCTATCAGGACCTGCTGGACGAACACCCCATCTACTTCTTCGGCAACGGTGCAAAGAAGTGCAAGGATGTCATCAAGCACCCTCATGCACACTTCCTGGAGGGCATAGAGCCGCTAGCCAAATGGATGCAGCCGCTGGCTGAGAAGCGATGGCTTAACGAGCAGTTCGAGGATGTTGCATACTTCGTGCCGTTCTATCTGAAGGACTTTGTGGCTATCAAGCCGCGCAACCCGCTGATTTAGAAAACATAAAGATTGAAAATGGATATTAAAGGATTAGACTACAACACCCAGCGTGACAAGCTGGTCATGCCAGAATACGGACGCGAAATCCAGAAAATGGTGGAACTGGCCATCAGCCTTCCCACCAAGGAGGAGCGGATGCGCTGTGCACGAACCATCATACAACAGATGGAGAACAAAGCCCCGCAGATGCGTGAGAGCAACGACTATGAACAGACGCTGTGGGACCACCTCTACCTGATGAGCCACAAGCAGCTGGATATAGACTGGCCCTATGACGTAAGTGACGCTGAGCGCATTCTCTCAAAGCCGCAACCTATGGAGCACCCCACCAAGAACGGTCAGACACAGCTACGCCAATACGGTAGGTTGATGGCCGAAGTCTTCGAGAAGCTGAAGACGATGCCTGAGGGTGAGGAACGTGACGAGTTAGTAAGACTGACTGCCAACCAGATGAAGCGCGACCTCTTGACTTGGGGTCACGGCTCGGTGGCTGACGAGAAGGTTGCTGACGACCTGGCACGCTATACCGACGGCAAGATACAAATCGACTTGTCGTCGTTCAAATTTGAAAAGACGCCCAACGGCAACGCTGAGCCTAAGCGCGGCAAACGCAAAAAGTAAAAGAGTACAGTCGAAACACATCTTCCATGTCATCATTCAAAATAGAAGGCGGACATCTGCTACGCGGAACCATCACTCCACAGGGAGCCAAAAACGAGGCACTGCAAGTTATCTGTGCTACACTCTTGACGAGCTGCCCCGTTACCATCAGTAACATTCCTGACATCCGCGATGTCAACAACTTGATTCAGCTGTTGCGTGAGATTGGGGTGAAGGTTAGCAAAATGGCGGAAGGCACGTACACCTTTCAAGCTGATGACCTCAATCTGGAATTTCTGGACAGCGATGACTTCGTGAAAAAGTGCGCCCAGCTGCGCGGCTCAGTACTGATGATTGGACCACTGCTGGCACGGATGGGAAAGACCATCATCACCCAGCCTGGCGGCGACAAGATAGGACGGCGCCGACTGGACACGCACTTCCTTGGCTTTGAGAAGCTGGGTGCCGAATTCCGGCAAATCAAGTCGCGCAATGTCTATGAGATAGCAGCCACAGAACTCAAGGGCTCTTACATGCTGCTTGACGAGGCATCGGTGACAGGTACTGCCAACATCATCATGGCTGCCGTTTTGGCTCAAGGTGTCACCACCATCTATAATGCAGCCTGCGAACCCTACATCCAACAATTGTGCCACATGCTGAACCGCATGGGAGCAAAGATTTCGGGCATCGGCTCAAACCTGCTGACCATCGAAGGTGTGAAAGCGTTGCAAGGCACCAACCACCAGCTACTACCCGACATGATTGAGGTAGGGTCGTTCATCGGCATGGCAGCCATGTGCGGGGCAGGCGTCCGCATCAAAGACGTGTCGCTAAAAGACCTTGGCATCATTCCCGATGCCTTCCGCAGACTGGGCGTGAGAATTGATGTCGAAGGTGACGACTTGTTCATTCCACAGCAAGACCACTATGTGGTAGACTCGTTCATTGACGGTACCATCATGACCATAGCTGATGCCCCGTGGCCTGGACTCACACCCGACCTGCTGTCGGTACTTATTGTCGTAGCAACACAGGCGCAGGGCTCGGTTCTGTTCCACCAGAAGATGTTCGAGAGCCGCCTGTTCTTTGTCGACCGACTCATTGACATGGGCGCACAAATCATACTGTGCGACCCACACCGTGCCGTTGTCGTTGGGCATGACCGCACGCGCCAGCTGCGCGGCAGCCGAATGTCCAGTCCTGACATACGTGCTGGCATTGCCCTGCTCATTGCAGCAATGAGTGCCGAGGGCGTAAGCACCATCAGCAATATAGAACAGATAGACCGCGGCTACGAACACATAGAGGCGCGACTGAACGCACTCGGAGCACACATTAAGAGAATATGATAAGACGAGAAGACGTTTTCAAAATAGGTCGATTGGGTAAGGCCCACGGCATAAAAGGCGAGGTGTCGTTTCAGTTTGACGACGACATCTTCGACCGCATAGAGGCAGAATACCTGGTACTGGAGATTGAAGGCATTCTGGTTCCTTTCTTTATGGAAGAATACCGTTTCCGCAACGGCTATCTGGCTTTTGTAAAATTTCGTAATGTCGACACCCAAGAGCGCGCCAGCGAACTGACGGGCTGTGACGTGTACTTCCCCCGCAAGTTGGCAGAGACGGAAGACGAGAGCCCCATTCTTGAAATGGTGGTGGGATTCGACTTGATTGACGCCACAACGAACAAGGTGGTGGGAACCATCAGCGACATCAACACCCAGACCGCAAACATCCTGTTTGAACTCGGTGACGGACGGCTGATTCCTGCCAGTGACGAACTCATCATGAATATCGACACGGAACACGAACAGATAGTCATGAACATTCCTGACGGACTCTTAGAATTATGAAAAAGAAACAGATATGCATCCTTGGCTCTACTGGGTCTATTGGAACACAAGCCCTGCAGGTCATAGAGGAACATAGCGACTTGTACGAAGTGTATGCCTTGACAGCCAACAACCGCATAGAGCTGTTGGCCGAACAGGCTCATCGCTTTCGACCTGCAGCCGTCGTCGTTGCCAACGAACAGCGGTATGACGCCTTGAAACAACTCATGAGCGACCTGCCTGATGTGAAGGTGTATGCTGGTGCAAAAGCTATTGACGAGATAGTAGCAGCGGGACCCATCAACATGGTGCTGACAGCCATGGTGGGTTTTGCAGGATTGTCGCCAACCATCCATGCCATCAGAGCCCGCAAAGCCATAGCACTTGCAAACAAGGAGACACTGGTGGTGGCAGGAGAGCTGGTAGGGCAACTGGCAAGCGAGTACCACACCCCCATCCTGCCTGTTGACAGTGAGCACTCAGCCATCTTCCAGAGTCTGGTGGGCGAGGAAAACAATCCCATAGAAAAGATACTGCTTACGGCTTCCGGCGGTCCGTTCCGCAACTTCACGATGGAACAACTGTGTACGGTCACCAAAGCGGACGCCCTGCGTCATCCTACTTGGGATATGGGTGCGAAGATTACGATTGACAGTGCCACCATGATGAACAAAGGCTTCGAAGTCATTGAAGCCAAGTGGCTCTTTGGTGTCAATGCAGAACAGATACAGGTGCTTGTCCATCCACAAAGCATCGTACACTCCGCCGTACAGTTCCGCGACGGCGCAGTAAAAGCACAACTGGGTGTTCCTGACATGCGGCTGCCCATACAGTATGCATTCTCGTTCCCACAGCGCCTGCCACTCAGCGGACAACGGCTTAATCTCTTTGCTATCAAGGACCTGGAGTTCATGGAACCCGACCTGCAGAAGTTCCGCTGTCTGGGACTGGCTTTCGAAGCCATACGGCGCGGCGGTAACATGCCGTGCATTGTCAATGCTGCCAACGAGATTGTCAACCGCGCCTTCCTGGAAGACCGCTGCAGCTTCCTCCAGATGAGCGACATCATAGAACGAACCATGCAGCGCTGCACCTATTCCGCCACACCTGACTACGACACCTATGTTGCTACGGACGCAGAAGCTCGCCGCATTGCGGATGAGCTGCTGAATACGGCAAGGTAGGAAGTGGAAAGCATAAAAATAAAAACATAATGGAAATATTCTTAATCAAAGCATTACAACTCATCCTAGCGCTCTCGTTGCTGGTCTTGCTGCACGAGGGCGGACACTTCTTCTTCGCCAAACTCTTTGGGGTGCGCGTAGAGAAGTTCTATATCTTCTTTGACTACAAGTTCGCACTCTTCAAGTTCAAGCCCAAGAACAGCGATACAGAGTACGGCGTGGGCTGGATACCTCTCGGCGGATACTGTAAGATATCGGGCATGATTGACGAGAGTTTCGACACCGAGCAAATGAAACAGCCGGCACAGCCCTGGGAGTTTCGCACGAAGCCTGCCTGGCAACGACTGCTTATCATGATTGGCGGTGTGCTAGTCAACTTCCTTTTGGCACTGTTCATCTACTCCATGATACTGTTCTACTGGGGCGACACTTACATCCCCGTCAAGGACATGACGCTGGGTATGAAGTTCAACCAGGAGGCTAAGTCGTACGGGTTCCGCGACGGCGACATTCTGGTAGGTACAGAGAATGGTTCGTTCAAGGAGTTCTCTGCCAACCTCTATCGTGACATCTCCGAGGCACACCGTGTTGACATCATCCGCGAAGGTAAGCCAATGAGCATCCAGCTGCCTGGCGATCTCAATCTGCTTGGCATGATAAAGGCAGACCCCTCGTTTGTGCGTCCTCTCATTCCTGCCAAGATAGACAGCGTGCTGAGCGGTACGCCTGCCGACAAAATGGGGTTGAAAAAAGGCGATTGCATCGTTGCCGTCAATGGCGCTGCCGTCGACTCTTACAACGAATTCATCGAACAGCTGGCTCACCGCGCCGACATGCTGGCAACAGCTACAACACTGTCTGACAGTCTCAAGGCCCGCACTGTCACGCTGGTATATGAGAAAGCTAGCCAGCATGACAAACGCATGGCGCAAAGAGATACAGCAATGGTTGTACTCACCCCAGACTTGAAACTCGGCTTCGTCGTCCAGTCACTTGCCGACATCTATAAGCCCGTCACCATTGAATACGGCTTCCTGGAAAGCATCCCCGCAGGCATCATGTACGGCTGGAACGTGCTAGCATCTTATGTTGACGACCTGAAATATGTCTTCAGTGCCGAGGGCGCTAAGTCGCTGGGAGGTTTCGGAGCCATCGGAAATCTGTTCCCTGCAGCTTGGGATTGGCACATCTTCTGGCAGATGACGGCATTCCTCAGCATCATTCTTGCCTTCATGAACATTCTGCCTATCCCGGCATTGGATGGTGGTCATGTGCTCTTCTTGCTCTGTGAAATCATCTTCCGCCGCAAGCCCTCCGAAGACTTTATGATTAAGGCTGAGTATGTAGGGTTCGGACTGTTGCTGCTCTTGCTCGTTGTGGCAAACCTGAATGACGTCCTGCGTGTCTTAGGTCTGCTATAAAAAACACTGCGGCACCTCATAAACGAGGTGCCGCAGTACTTTTCTGTTATTTCTTCTTTCGAGGTTTTCTGATTGCCCAACCTTCTTCTTCAAAATCGGGAATCTCGCCCTTTAGTTTCATTCCCTTCGGATTCAGGAACTGCATCCACTCATCCTTCTTGTAGGTACGGGTCTCCTTGGGCTTGCGCGGGACACGCGACTCTGGCGAAACGCCGTAAGACCGTGGCGCCTTAGCCCCCTTTTGTTCTCTGGTGGTTTTGTTCGTCTTCCTGTGTCCACCTTCAGCGGCATCGTTACAGCGCACCTCACGACCTTTATACTGCTGTCCGTTGACATAACGCATGACGCGCTCGGCATCGTCGGTAGGTACTTCGAAATACGCCTGCGTCTGTAGCAAGTCTATATGACCCACCGCGACATGTCCATGAACATACTTGTTAAGGAATTGCATGAGCTCACCAGGGTAGAAACCGTCTTTCTTGCCAAGATTGATGAAGAGCTTGGTATAACCTGCCTGAACTGGATTTTCACCTTTTGACTTCCGGTCACTTGAAGAACGCTCTTTTCTCTTTGCATCCTTACTGCTCACTGTCTCTATTTCAGGGGCATCAGCATAATAGGCTAAGAAGCGCCCAAACTCAAGAGAGACGATTTTCTTGATGAGGTCGTCTTTGTCAATATACTCGAAATAACGACTGATGTCTTGCATGAAAGGAGCTATCTGCTCTTCATCGACATCGGCTTTGACTATCTGGTCCATGACTTTATAGAGCTGCTTCTTGCAGATCTCTTCTGCCGAGGGTATCTGACCCTGCTCAAACTGTTTGCCGATTTCACGTTCGATGTTGCGTATCTTGTGCTTCTCGCGCAGATGAACGATGCTGAGCGACGTTCCCTTCTTGCCGGCACGACCAGTACGCCCGGAGCGGTGGGTGTAGTTCTCAATGTCATCTGGCAAGCCATAGTTGATGACATGCGTGAGGTCTTCAACATCAAGACCACGGGCTGCGACATCTGTTGCCACCAGTAACTGGATGGTATGCTGGCGGAACTTCTGCATGGTAAGGTCGCGCTGCTGCTGCGACAGGTCTCCATGCAATGCCTCGGCATTATAGCCGTCGCGGATAAGCTTGTCTGCAACCTCTTGCGTCTCTAACTTGGTGCGGCAGAAGATGATGGCGAAGATGCGGGGGTTATAATCAACAAGGCGTTTCAAGGCGAGATACTTGTCTTTGGCATTAACCATATAGTATATATGATTAACATGCTCTGCACCTTCGTTACGGCTTCCCACCACTATTTCCTTGTAATCGTGCAGATAACCCTTGGCTATACGTTCTATCTCGCGACTCATGGTGGCTGAGAAGAGCAACGTGTTGCGGTCGGAGGGGACTCCTTCCAGAATCTGATCGATGCTCTCTGAAAAACCCATATTGAGCATTTCGTCGGCTTCGTCAAGAACAACGTTATGAACGTCATCGAGTTGCGCTACACCACGATTCATGAGGTCGATGAGCCTACCAGGGGTAGCTACGACAAGTTGTACGCCCCTACGCAAGGCTCGGATTTGCTGTTCGATGCTGGCACCGCCATAGACTGCCTCTATGTGGATGCCGTCAATATACTTGGCGAAGTCGCGAAGGTCATCAGCAATCTGCAGACACAACTCTCGGGTTGGAGCTAAGACAAGTGCCAAGGGCAAGCCTCGCCCTATCTCACCCATTTGCGGACGAGGCATAGACGCTATGCGCTGCAGGACGGGTATGCCGAAAGCTGCAGTCTTGCCTGTTCCCGTCTGTGCCAATGCTATGACATCATGGCTGTTGTCTAACAAATAGGGTATGACCTCTTCTTGCACGGGCATGGGATGAACAAAGCCCAGTTCCTCAATGGCGCGACGTATTTCTTCGCAAACGCCTAATTCTTCAAATGTCTTCATCATGTTGTGGCTTCTATTATTTTAAACAACTTGTCGCTGGGACGTACCTTCTCGGGCACCTTTATAGATACGCGAGTTCCCTGCAGGGCTGTCGTGATACTAGAGGTGTCGTCATGAATCTCGTCAACAGTAACATAGAGTGCACCTGTTGTCGGACCTGTGATGAGCATCTTGTCACCTACGCTGAAAGTGTCGGCCTCGACAGTAAACTCAGCTACGCCTAATCGGGAGAAATACTTGACACCCTTACCTATATACTGCTTGCGCTCTGTAGCATTGGAGCCGTAGTTGGAATTCCACTCCCCAAGGAGCTGCCCCTGATAGTATCCGTCCCAGAAACCACGATTAAAGACCGTCGCAAGACGCTTGTCCCACTGGTCTTTCTTCTCTTCGGTGAAGGTTCCGTCAAGTACGCTCTGGATGGCTTCCTTATAGCATTGGACTACGGTGAGCACATACTCAGGACCGCGCGCACGACCCTCAATCTTAAAGACACGAACACCTGACTGCATCATGCGATCGATGAAGCGGATGGTCTTGAGATCCTTGGGTGACATGATGTATTTATTGTCTATCTCAAGCTCGGTACCTGTCTCACGGTCGGTAACGATATACGAACGGCGGCAAATCTGCATACAAGCACCACGGTTAGCCGAGCGCCCTGTATTATCGAGCGACAGATAGCACTTGCCGCTCACTGCCATGCAGAGTGCACCATGACAGAACATCTCGATGCGCACCAGCTGTCCCGAGGGACCGCAGATGTGCTGTTCCGCTATCTGACGGAAGATGTCAGCGACCTGCTCCATTCGCAACTCGCGAGCCAGCACCACGACATCAGCAAACTGAGCGTAGAACTTCAACGCCTCGATATTGGAGATGTTGAGTTGTGTTGAGAGGTGCACCTCCATGCCTTTCTGCCGACAATAGGTCATCACTGCTATATCGCATGCTATAACAGCAGAGATGCCAGCCTCGCAGGCAGCATCGATAATCTGGTGCATCAGTGCGATATCTTCACCATAGATAATTGTATTGACGGTGAGATAACTCTTCACACCTTTCTCGCGACACTGCGCCGCAATGTCACGCAGGTCGTCAATCGTAAAGTGGTTGGCAGAGTGCGAACGCATATTCAGCTGTTCTACGCCGAAATATACGGAGCCCGCACCCGCCTTCAGGGCAGCGGCTAAGGATTCGCGGCTACCCACTGGAGCCATGATTTCAAAATCTGCTATGTTATTCATTATTGTTATTCCGTTAGATCATTATGCTAAAAACCTGGCAAGGCGAAAAACACCCGCATCACTCACTTACTCCTGCCGGCATCTATCCGGAGGAAGATAAACAGAAGGAAGGTAAAACCCCAAAGCGATGAACCACCATAGCTAAAGAAGGGCAAGGGGATGCCGATGACTGGTGTCAGACCTAATACCATACCTACATTGATGAAGACATGGAAGAGAAAAATGCTCAGAACACAATATCCGTAGATGCGCCCGAAATGAAACGGCTGTCGCTCTGAAAGATATAGGAGCCGCCATATTAAAGCAAGGAACAACAACAGAACGCCTGCGGAACCTACGAAACCTTCTTCTTCACCTACGGTGCAAAAGATAAAGTCGGTATCCTGCTCGGGGACGAACTTCAGCTTTGTCTGCGTCCCGTTAAGGAAACCTTTGCCTTCCAGTCCACCTGAGCCTATCGCTATCTCGGACTGATGAACATTATAACCTGCACCACGCAGGTCTTCGTCAAGACCCAGCAGCACGTTGATGCGTGAACGTTGGTGGGGCTCCAAGACTTCCTGCATGATGTAGTCAGCGCCATAATAGAATAAGGTGGAACCTATAGCAAAGAGTGCAATAAAGTAATAATGCTTGTGAATGCGACAGCCTAATCCTTGCCAAACGAGATAACACACGAGGATGACAACGAGTGACAACTGGACGTAAGCGATATTTACTGGTATGAGCAATAGCAACAACGACAGCAGCGTGACACCCACACTGACGAGCAACAACTTGAATGCTTCGCGCCGGTTGCAATAGACCCAAACCATGCCGATAGAGAACAGCTGAACTAGCATCAGAACGGTAAACTGACCCAACGAGGTAGGTGACGAGCCAATGAACACCTCGGCATAGCGGATGCCAACAACGAAGTAAACCACCATTGCTACGCCTGCAAAAAGTATGCTGCCAGGCATTCCCTCACGGTAGAACATAAGGAAAAAGGAGAAATAGACAAGTGCCGAACCTGTCTCACGCTGCAACACAATGAATACCATAGGCAGCAGAATGATAAGCAGGGTGGCTGCAAAGTGCTTCCACTGCTGGATGTTGTAGCCATAAGCCGACATAAACTTCGACAATGCCAGCGCCGTGGCGAACTTGGCAAACTCGGCAGGTTGCAAGCGAAGAGGACCTAACACCAACCACGAGCGGGAGCCTTTGATACTATGCGGATTGAAAATAGTGGCAAAGAGCAACAGCAAGAGCAACCCGTAGATGATATAGGCGAAAGTGTCGTAGAAACGGGCGTCAAGCATGACAATGACGAAACCCAACAAGATGCTGGTACCTATCCATACTATCTGCATACCGGAACGCGTAGAGAGGCTGAAGATGTCAGTCTCCTCAAACGAGTAGCTGGCTCCGCAAACACTGAGCCAACCGAAGGTGAGCAATGCCAGATAGAGGACGATTGTCAGCCAATCAATGTTGCGTAGTACACTGCGCTGTTGAACATTATCTGCTGGTAGTACCATAGGAAATATGACGTTCTTGCAGGCTGGCTGCCTTGGCTTCGGAGGCCTCCGACAGCTTGCCGTGAATATATTGTTCCATCAGGAGTCCGCCTATGGGAACACCATAGGTGGCACCCCAGCCGCCATTCTCCACATAGACAGCGACTGCAATCTTGGGGTTATCCATAGGGGCAAAACCCATGAAGACGGAATGATCGTGACCGCGATTCTGGGCAGTTCCAGTCTTACCGCATGCCATGAAGTCGTAGCGCGACAGCTCGTGACAGGTGCCACCCGTTGCTGATGCCCGCATGCCTTGCACCACATAGTCGTAAGCTGCGCGATTCGCCATGGTGTAACGCTTCTTGGTGTATAGCGTGTCGAGGGGTTCGCCCTGGATTTTCTTCACCACATGGGGTGTGATAAACCACCCTCTGTTGGCAATGGTTGCTCCTAGGTTAGCTATCTGTAGCGGCGTAGCATTAACCTCGCCCTGACCGATGGCAATAGAGATAATGGTGAGTCCGTTCCACGAACCTTTATAGGCTTTGTCATAGAATTGCGCATTAGGGATGAGACCTCGCTTCTCGCCGGGCAGGTCTACTCCCAACCGGTAGCCAAAACCCATTGACACCATGTAGTCACGCCACGTATTCATCGCATTCTGTACCGTACCATATTTCGAGAGATGGGTGTTTATCATGTGGTACAACCCCCAACAGAAATAACCGTTACATGAAGTCGACAATGCTGGTACCAAGGGCAGTGGTGAGGCGTGACCGTGACATCCCACGTGAAGCCCGCGAAAGTTAAAGCCATGACCACAAGGGTAACTTGTCTGGGTGGGGTGGATGAT
Organism: uncultured Prevotella sp.; assembly: GCA_946540105.1. Lineage (GTDB taxonomy): Bacteria > Bacteroidota > Bacteroidia > Bacteroidales > Bacteroidaceae > Prevotella. The sequence continues at coordinate 43,826 of CAMNIA010000003.1, forward strand.
GCCTTCTGTCATGAAGGTTAGCCCTTGGGTGGTCTTAAAGGTGGATCCTGGAGGATATTGCCCCATGATGCTGCGGTTAAGCAGAGGTTTCCAGACGTTCTGACTCAACAGGCGGTGGCTCTTGGAACGCTGGCGACCTACCATCATGCGGGGATCATAGCTGGGTGAACTGACCATACAGAGTATCTCGCCAGTAGAGGGTTCAATGGCAACGATGCTACCTATCTTACCTTCCATAAGTCGTTCACCCAGTGCCTGTAGATTGGCATCGAGACCCAGTGTGAGGTTCTTGCCCGCTACAGGACGGCGGTCGAACTTGCCGTTCTGATAGCGCCCCTGAACACGCCCGTGAGCATCACGCAACAGAATCTGAATACCTTTCTCGCCACGTAACTGCTTCTCATAGCTGCGCTCGACACCTAACTTCCCTATATAGTCGCCGGGCTGATAGTAGTCGTCTTCTTCAATATCAGCAGGAGAGACCTCTGCTACATCTCCCAAGACATGAGCAGCAAAAGGATAGTGATACTGACGGATGCTGCGCCGCTGGATGTAAAAGCCCGGAAAGCGGAACATCTTCTCTTGGAAGATACTGAAATCCTCCTCTGACAGCTGACTCATGAAGATCTGCTGCGTATAGCGGGAATAGCCTGGATTCTTGTTGCGGTCTTTGATTGTCGCCATGCGGTTGTCGAAATCCTGACGGCTTATGTTGAGCACCTCACACAACTCCAGCGTGTCTAAACGTCCTTTTATCTCGTTCATCACTACCATGATGTCATAAGCGGGTTGGTTGAACACCAATAGCTTACCATTGCGATCGGTAATAATGCCACGTGAGGGATACTCTATCTTTTTAAGGAATGCGTTGGAGTCGGCACTCTTCTTGTAGTCATCGCTGGTTATTTGGAGCGTAAACAGGCGAATTATATACACTACAACAATGAGAGCTGCGACACCGCCAATCACATAGCGCCTATAATCTAACTCGTGGTTCTTCATGGTTCTCCCCCCCTTCTCTCTTTATCCTTTCTTCGATATCTCAAGGGTAAAAATCAGCACCACAGTCAGGGCAGCACTGCAAATGGTACACAGCAGCCAACGGGTGATGTTGAAAAAGGAGAATTGCTCCAAGGCAAAGAACAATACGCAGAAAAGCAGTACCAAGGGTATGCTGTAGTAGGCATACTTCTGATAGCCTAGTGTCTTCAACGAAGGATTCAGACCTTCTGTAAAAGCTTTCGATACAAACAGTTGCAGATAGTATGGCTGGATGGCTGCCAATGCTGTCAACGAAGCGGCAGCCAAGCCTGGGGTGTTAAAGAAACAGTCAACACTCAATCCCATAGCAAAACCCCATAGCAACACAGCCCATCGGGGATGCTGTGAGGGGAATTGCAAGATGAAATAGACATACAACAATGGCATAGCCACACCAAACAAGTGTATGCGTCCCAGTACGATAACCTGTGCTAAAAGTAACAGCAGGAACCACCCTATGCGTTTTAGTGTGTCTATTGACATTGGCTTTATTCTTTAACGTTCAGTTTCAACGAGTCTCTGGCTGACAGCATCAGTCTCATCCGCTCGGCAATGCTCTCATCACTAATGACTACAACATCACGCACTTTACCGAAGTCGGTCGAGAGGCGTACCTTCAGTCGGTATGACAGTCCGTCCTTGGAGTTATATGCTCCAACTACCTGTCCTACCAATATGCCTGGAGGGAAAATACTGGAGTAACCATTGGTTTCCACCCAGTCACCGCGACGGAAACGGGCATGACGGGGGATGTCTTCTACATAGGCATAACCAGCATCACCACCATACCAGCGCAACACACCGAAATAGCCCTGACCACGAATAGCACAGCTGATGCGCGACGAGTGGCTGTTCAGTACAGGAATGACCACAGCATAGTGTGTCGAGACGAGATAGGTGATGCCAACGACGCCATTTCCACATGCTACGCCCATACCTTCCTTGACGCCATCGGCCGTTCCTCTATCTATAGTCAACAGGTTGTCTTCGCGTCCTAACTCGTTGCTGATGACCTTGGCTGGTATCACATGATAGCTGTTCAGCAACTGCATACCACGTTGCTCCTGCAGCGTCATCGTGTCTGTCTTCTCTGCATATAGACGGCGCAGCTGTGTCACCTGACGCTCCAGATAGAAGTTGCGCTGCACCAGACTCTTATTGACCTCCTTCAGTTTAAAGAACGACTCGACTGAAGAGTTCCATTCATATACCTGTCCTGCTATGGCATTGGCTGATGAGAACCACACACTGCTCTGGTAGGTGTTATACTGAAAGAGCAGTGTCAGGCTGATTACTTCTAGTACAACAAACAACAACCAGTGATAGTGGCGACTCAGAAACGCTAGCAGGTTCTTCACTGGTTCTTTATCTCATTAAGAAAGTGAAGCGGTCAACATTCTTCAAGGCTATGCCTGCACCTTTGGCTACTGAGTGTAGCGGATCTTCTGCAATATGGAAAGGAATGTTTATCTTATCCTCAAGACGGCGATCCAAACCACGAAGCAGTGCACCGCCACCAGCCAGCCAAATGCCATTCTTCACGATGTCGGCATACAACTCGGGAGGTGTGTTCTCTAAGGCAGAAAGCACGGCGTTCTCTATCTTTGCTACTGTCTTGTCAAGACAATGAGCTATCTCTTGGTAGCATACGGGAACCTCCATTGGAAGAGCCGTGATGCGGTTCGGTCCGTGTACGATATAGTCATCGGGAGCCTCATCACCTAAATCGGTCAGTGCAGAGCCGACAGCTATCTTAATACGTTCAGCCATACGCTCCGAGACCTTTACATTATGCTGACGAGACATATACTCCTGGATATCAGCAGTCAGGTCATCACCAGCCGTACGAATGGAGTTGTTTGACACAATGCCACCCAACGAGATAACGGCAATCTCGGTGGAGCCGCCACCTATGTCTACAATCATGTTGCCCTCAGGTGCCTCGACATCAATGCCTATACCAATAGCAGCTGCCATCGGCTCAAAAATCAGATAGACATCACGACCATCGGCATGCTCTGCTGAGTCTCTGACAGCACGGAGCTCTACCTCAGTAGAACCAGAAGGCACACCAATCACCATACGGAGTGACGGTGAGAACAAGCGTGAACCACGATGCACCATCTTGATAAGTCCGCGCATCATCTGCTCACAAGCAGAGAAGTCGGCTATCACGCCATCACGCAGCGGACGAACCGTACGGATGTTGTCGTGTGTCTTTTCATACATCATCTTTGCCTTCGTTCCTACTGCCAGCATTTTGCCACTATGACGGTCGAGGGCTACCACAGAAGGTTCGTCAACAACAACCTTACCATCACTGATGATGATGGTATTAGCTGTTCCGAGGTCCATGGCTATCTCTTGTACAAAACTGAAAAATCCCATTTCTTTACTTTTTTACTTTTTTACCTTTTTACTTCTTCTCAAACCATGCGTGTATCGCAGTGTCATAATGACTGCTGACACCAAAGGCACGGGTGGCTAGCATGCGGCGCTGGGCTAACGTGGTCTCTGCTCCTTGCTGGTTCAGTATGTCCAGCAACACTCCATATTCTGCCTTCGATGGCACTATAACGACATCGTTGAAATTTTTTGCAGCAGCACGAATCAGCGAAATGCCACCAATATCTATCTTCTCTATAATATCTTCTGCAGAGGCTCCGCTGGCCACGGTCTGCTCAAAGGGATAAAGGTCAACAACCACCAAGTCAATCTCAGGAATCTCATACTGAGCCATCTGCTCCCGATCTCCCTCAAGCGCACGGCGACCTAAGATTCCTCCGAAAATCTTCGGATGCAGCGTCTTCACACGACCACCAAGGATGGAAGGGTACGTTGTCACCTCTTCTACCTTCTGGCACGCATAGCCCAGCGACTCTATAAATGTCTGGGTTCCACCTGTTGACATGAACTTCACGCCCTCGTCATTCAGCTTCTTCAATAATTCTTCCAGCCCATCCTTGTGAAATACTGAAATGAGCGCGGTCTTAATTTTCTTACTATCTGACATATTATTATAACGTTATAAATTGGGTGCAAAGTTACAAAAAAGCAAGCACAACACCTTATGTTTTCATAAAAATTTTCCTAGACGTAAAAAATTAAATGAGATATGTCAACAATGTGGAAAAAAAAACGTATCTTTGCCACCATTATCTGACTATGGCTATTAAGCCCAAGTCCTAACATCTTATTAGTATCAGTATGCTGTCATTCGAATGTGATTATAATAACGGAGCACACCCCTTGGTGCTCGAGCAACTTATCAAATATAACAACGCAAAGCCTACGCCCTATGGCTTCGACACGTTCAGCGAACAGGCTAAACAACGCATCCGAGAGGCTTGCGGACTACCCGAAGCTCAAATATTCTTCCTCACTGGCGGCACACAGACCAATGCCACCACCATTGACTCTATGCTCTATCAGTACGAAGGGGTCATCTGTGTCACCAGCGGACATATCAATGTTCATGAGGCTGGAGCCGTGGAGTTTACTGAACATAAAATCATTACGCTACCTGAGGAATCTGGAAAGATGAGTGCACGTGTGCTCGACAAATACCTCGATGACTTCATCCATGATGGCAACAATGCTCATGCCGTCTTTCCCGGATTGGTCTATATCACTTTTCCTACTGAGTTAGGTACGCTCTACTCCGCACAGGAACTGAAAGACATCTATGCCGTCTGCCAGCATTACAACATACCACTCTATATTGATGGCGCACGGCTGGGATATGGACTCATGGCTCCGGACTGTGACATCACTCTACCCTTCCTCGCTCGCCATTGTGACGTATTCTACATCGGCGGCACAAAGATTGGTGCCTTGTGCGGCGAAGCTGTTGTCTTCACTAACCGACAGGCTCACAAGCACTTCTTCTCCATTCAGAAACAGCACGGTGCGGTCATTGCAAAGGGCGCACTCATTGGACTGCAGTTCCTTGCGTTATTCTCTCCCGTACAACCTGATGGCACCATACTCTATTACCAACTGGCACGCCATGCCATCGAGATGGCCATGAAGCTGAAGCAACTGTTCAAAAAGAAAGGCTTCCCTTTCCTGCTCGACTCACCCACCAACCAGCAGTTTGTCGTGCTACCCAACGACACCGTCGAGCGACTGGCAAGCCACGTAGAGTTTACCCATTGGGGCAAGGCCGACATCCATCATACCGTATGCCGTTTCGTTACCTCATGGGCAACGAC
>CAMNIA010000004.1 GCA_946540105.1 uncultured Prevotella sp.
TGAAGGCCACCTTCGACGAGAAGGAGAACTGCTGGCGTCTGAACGGCGTAAAGCGTTTCATCACGAATGGCGACTCTGACATCCACCTCGTACTAGCCCGCTCTGAAGAGGGCACCAAGGACGGACGCGGCTTGTCGATGTTCATCTATGACAAACGCCAAGGCGGTGTTGACGTTCGTCACATAGAGCACAAACTCGGCATTCATGGCTCACCTACCTGTGAGTTGACCTATAAGAATGCGAAGGCAGAACTCTGCGGCTCTACCCGTATGGGTCTTATCAAGTACGTAATGGCGCTGATGAATGGTGCACGTCTGGGCATCGCCGCACAGTCAGTAGGTGTCGAACAGGAGGCTTACAACGAGGCATTGGCTTATGCTAAGGAGCGTCAACAGTTTGGTGAGGCTATTATTAACTTCCCTGCTGTCTACGACATGCTCTCTCGCATGAAAGCAAAACTGGATGCCGGTCGCTCGCTGCTGTATGAAACTGCCTGCTATGTGGATGTCTACAAGTGTCTTGAGGACATTGAGCGCGACCGCAAGCTGGAACCCGAGGAGAAGCAGGAGCTGAAGAAGTACCAGCGCTTAGCTGATGCCTTCACGCCACTTGCCAAGGGAATGAACTCAGAATATGCTAACCAGAATGCTTACGATGCCATCTCGGTACACGGTGGTTCCGGCTTTATCATGGAATATAAGAGTCAGCGTCTGTTCCGCGATGCACGCATTTTCTCCATCTACGAGGGCACGACGCAGCTACAGGTTGTTGCTGCCATCCGCTATATCTCTAACGGCACGATGTTGCAGAACATCAAGGACATGTTGGCCGCCCTTCCCACAAATGCCGATGCAACTTTGAAGGCTCGCGTTGAGAAGCTGCTTCCAGTCTATGAGGATGCACTGAACTACGCCAAGGGGTTAGACAATCAGGATGCCTTCGACTTCCTGGCTCGTCGGTTGTACGACATGACAGCAGAATTGGTGATGTCGCTACTCATCATCCGCGATGCAGCCACCTGTCCAGAACTTTTCCAGAAGAGCGCCCAGGTGTATGTTCGCATGACAGAAGAGGATGTCTGCGGCAAGTCTGCCTACATCAAGGCTTTCAAGGCTGAAGACTTGGAGAGTTTCAAGGCATAAGCTGAAGATTAGGAAAGTTTCAAAGCTTAAGCTGAATAATACGAAAAAGGCTCCCCCGTCCATGAATGAAGGACTGGGGAGCCTTCCTTTTTATAGTTCGGGTTCACTAATTTCTTGTCCGCGGCAGAAGCGGTGTAGTATCTGGCGGTCGTCGCCTACATAGATGAAACGCTCCAATCGGTGTACTAACGAATATTCGTCTGGATAGAGTACGCTGTCGTCAATGACCAGTGCATCGAAGTCATAACCCGGTTCAAAGCTGCCCACCTTTCCGAAGAACGAGCCCGCCGACTTGGTAGCAATCCAGAAGGCCTCTGGCAATGTCAGGAACTTGCGGTCGTGGTTGTGTTGGTAGTGCATCTTGCTAACTTGGATGGCATACACCAGCATGCGGAACATGTTCAGGTCGTGGCCTCCGCTGATGTCGCTGCCCAAGCCTATGCGTAGTCCCTCGTCCAGGAAGGTACGCACAGGTGCCAAGCCCGATGAGAGGTTGAAGTTCGACGTCGGACAATGTGCCACCATGACGCCATTACGCTTCATCATCTCCAGCTCTTCACCCGATGTCCACACACAGTGTGCCATAATGGTCGGAGTCTGTCCGAAGAGGCCGTAGCGGTTATACGCATCACCGTAGCACGTACTTTCCTTCTCAAGGTCATGCACCCACGCTATCTCCGAGATATTCTCCGACAGGTGCGACTGTACTGGCAACTGGTATTTCTGCGCCAGTTCTCCGCAGGCTTTGAGCAAATCGGGGGTACACGAGGGTACAAACCGCGGGGTAATGATTGGACGTACAAGTCCGTTAGGGTCGTTGAATTCTTCTATCAGTTGCTCATAGCCGCTGACGGCAGCAGTAGCATCTTCACATAATGACTCTGGACAATTGCGGTTCATGGCGACCTTACCCACCAACGCGCCCATACCTGCCTTTTGATATAGCCTCATCAGAAGTCGCGTACTTTCAGTATGCACGGTGCCGAAGACGACGCTACGCATGGTGCCGAAGAGCCACTGCGTATGCAGAAAACGTCGATACATGCGGTCGGCATATGCAATGTCCGAATACTTAGACTCCTCGGGGAATGTATAGTTCTGCAACCACGGCAGCAACTCCAGGTCCATCGCCACGCCCTGGTTGTGAACCTGAGGCGCATGGACGTGCATGTCGTTCATTGCTGGAATCAGCAACTTATTGCCGAAGTCGATGACCTCGGAATTCTCACATCCCAATGCTTTCAGATTGTCTGCAACACCCAGTACACGACCATCCTCCACGGCAATGTAGCCATTCTCAAACACTTCAAATGCGTCCTTCTCTGGTGTAAAAAGGATATGCGCCTTATAAACTCTTTTCATAGTATCAATGGTTATTATCTGTTGGTTATCGAATGCAAAGATAACTATTTTCTTGTAAAAATACTATTTTTTCTCATCTTTTCATCTTAATTTTTCATCTTTCATCTTTCATCTTTAATTTTTTTTTGTATCTTTGCACTCGAATCATTCTTTAATAACCACAATACTATGGAACATCAATTGCTAATCAACACCTGTGGTTGGATAGCTACCTTCGGACTCATCTTCGGATATCTGCCGCAAGCCATCCAAACCATTCGAACACGCAACACCGACGGTATTTCGCTTCCTGGCTTCATCTCTATGGCCATCGGATGCGCTGCCTTCGTGGTGCAGGGTGCACTTCTTGGTAACTGGTACCTGTTCACCACCAACCTCATCACCTGCACGTGCAGCGTCATCATCTTTGCTATCAAGATGTATAACGACTACTTCAAGAAATCCTGAAGCCATCGCTTTCGTTGCGTTAAAACTGCTCACGAAGTACCTTCTCGACCACCTGCGGGAAATATTCCATTTCCAGCTGGTGTTCTTTTGCTGCTATATCCTCTACCGTGTCGTTAGGCGACAAGGCACACCTATATTGGGCAATAATCTCGCCAGCATCACAGACAGGTGTGACATAGTGCACCGTCATCCCCGTCTCACACTCGCCAGCAGCCTTCACGGCCTCGTGCACATGATGACCCCACATGCCCTTTCCTCCATACTTGGGCAACAAGGCTGGATGAATATTGACGATGCGTCGTGGAAAAGACCGAATAAGGAAATCAGGTATCAACGGCAGGAAACCTGCCAACACAATGAAATCAACGCTATATTGGCGTAGCAGCGGTAGCATCACCGACTCGTCGTTCAGCTGTGCCTTCGGAGTCACGGCAGTGGGTATCCCCAGCTTTTCAGCACGTACAAGCCCGTAGGCATCGGCTTTGTTGCTTACCACCAAGACACAATGTACCGTCTCCGAATGCTCGAAGTAGCGGATAAGATTCTCACAGTTGGTGCCGCTTCCCGACACAAAAATGGCAATGTTTACTTGCTTCATGACTTCTAATCGTTTGTTTGTTTATGTGTTGAGTTTTTCAAATAGCTTACTCACTAGACGCGGTACAGCATAATGGTCGACATCCTCTTCTCTAATCCAGAAATAGTCATCGGGCAGGTGTGGGCACGCATTGGCGGTCCACAACCAGAAGTCAGCATAGAGTACCTGGTGCGTCAGCACGTGTTTCACGTTTGACGTGATGAGTAAGAGGTCAGGGGGACATGATGACGCATTGTCAAGTGCTCCAAGCATGTCTCTCAGGTCGTATTCCTCTGCTTCGGGTTCTAATATCAATGGCTCGTAGAGCCCCTGCCAGATGTCGCCCGCAGTCCGACGATGGATAGCAGTCTGACCGTTATACCTTATATATACATATACCAGATGTCGTTCCTTTACCTTCAACTTGCGCTCCTTGACGGGCAGCTGCGTCACCCTACCCTCACGCAGTGCTATACACGTCTCAATCAAAGGGCACAAGTCACATCGGGGCGCGGCGGGCGTACACTGCAGTGCGCCGAAATCCATCATTCCTTGATTGAATGCTGCAGCCTCGCCTGTTGGCAGCAGACTTTGCGCCAGGACTGAAAACTCTTTTTTGCCTGCTGCGGTGTTGATGGGTGTACTGATTCCGAAGTGCCGACTGAGCACGCGATAGACGTTGCCGTCAACGACAGCAACGGGCAGATTGAAGGCGATGCTCCCAATGGCAGCGGCGGTATAGTCACCAACGCCCTTCAGGCTCCTGATGGCTTCATAAGTCCTGGGGAAACCGCCCATGTTTACTACCTGTTGGGCGGCTTGGTGCAGATTGCGCGCTCGGCTGTAATATCCCAGCCCCTGCCACTGGCGCAGCACTTCATCCTCAGAAGCTGCTGCCAAGGCGTCTACCGTGGCCCACCGCCGCATGAAGCGTTCCCAGTATGGACGTCCCTGGTCTATGCGCGTCTGTTGCATGATTATCTCTGACACCCAGATGGCATAGGGGTCGTGCGTTTCCCGCCAAGGCAACTCACGTCCATTCTCACGAAACCAGCAGATTATCGTACTTGCAAAACTCATTCGCACAACACTTTACACACACGGTCCTGAAAGGCTTTGGCAGTCTGATTGCGCAGAACCCCTTGGTTGATGATGCAAAAGGCGAGCTCATGCCCGTTTACTGCAGTGCAGTAACCCGCCAAAGACGAAATGCCCGTCAGCGTACCCGTCTTTGCACGTACATTGCCCTCGGCAGCCGTCTTACGCATGCGTTTCTCCAGCGTTCCATCTATACCGGCAACAGGTAGTGAAGGCAGCAGATGGCTGTATATGCGGTTGTTGCGCCAGGCATACCGCAGGAGTCTGACCAGCAGTTCTGCACTGACGTAATTGTATAACGAGAGACCGGAACCGTCAGCAATACGATAGGAGTTTTCATCAAGTCCGACGTTGCGTATAAGTCTTTTGACTGCTGTACGCGCATCGGCAGCTTTGGCAGTACGATGTTCAGCAATAGCCTTGGCTATCTGATAGAACAAGGCCTCTGCGTAGAAGTTGTCACTCTTCTTCATCATGCGTAGCAACAACTCATCAATGTTGTGACTGCGAACAGCCATGAGCGCCGCTGTATCAGGGCACCGCCACTCGCCAGTCCTGACGTCTTGCATCACAATGCTGTCGCGGGTCATTGCCTTAACGAGCTGCTCGATGAAGACGTCACGTCTTCCCACAGACAAGGCGTTAAGTCTTGGATTATCATCGTCCCAGCACCATCCTTCTCCATACTCCAGTGCCTCTTTCATGGAGTTGTCTGCATAAATATTTCCCTGCAGCGTGTCGATGCCGAGGCGATGGATATTTTGGGCGAAAGCAGCAAGATCCGTATCGTCAACCATGGGGTCGAATCCTCCCACGCAATAGATATCTCCCACGAGTTTTCCTTCGGCGATGTCGCCAGTATAGTATAGCCTTGTCTTTAATTGGTAGTCGCCACCCAGATGGTCGAGTGCCGTTATGGCTGTTATTAGCTTCATGGTCGATGCAGGTCGCAGCAGTTGTCGGGCGTTGCGTTCATATAACATCTGGTCGTCGGTGAGGTCGTAGACCATCAGTCCAACCTGTGACACCTCAAACATAGGGTGTTGCAGCAACGAGTCTAGCTTGACATGCAGGCTGTCTTGTGCCCATCCGGCGGTGCAGAGACAGTATAATACAAATAAAATTGCACATTTCTTCATAATCGCTTGCAAAGTTACAAAATTTATTTGTACTTTTGCAAGCGATAAAGCAAAAACCATGGTTTATAAATACGATTTCCTCATTATAGGTGCTGGCGTTGCGGGTATGAGTTATGCCTTGAAGGTGGCTCGTGCCAAGAAGGGCAAGATTTGTATGATTTGCAAGACTTCCCTTGACGAGGCCAACACCTCGTTTGCTCAGGGCGGTGTAGCCTCTGTTACCAACCTAAAGGTCGACACTTTCGACAAGCACATTGCCGACACGCTGATAGCAGGCGACTACATCAGTGACCGAAAAGCTGTCGAACAGGTCGTCCGCATGGCGCCGGAGCAGATCAGAGAACTGGTGCAGTGGGGTGTAAACTTCGACAAGAAGGAAGACGGTCAGTTTGACCTGCATCGCGAAGGCGGGCACTCTGAGTTCCGCATTCTGCATCATGCTGACGACACCGGAGCCGAGATTCAACGAGGTCTGATGGCGGCAGTGCGTCAATGTCCTGATATCGACATCAAGGAGAACCACTTTGCCGTTGAAATCATCACGCAACACCATCTTGGCGTTCGTGTCACACGGCGTTCTCCCAATATTCAGTGCTATGGAGCCTATGTGCTGAACCCCGGGCAAAGGGTGGATACCTATTTAGCCAAATGCACGGTGATGTGTACGGGTGGCTGTGGTGCTGTATATCTGACTACATCTAATCCCGTCATCGCTACGGGCGACGGCATAGCAATGGTCTATCGTGCCAAAGGTACCGTTGCCGACATGGAGTTCGTACAGTTCCATCCCACGGTGCTGCACAACCCCCAAGAGACTCACCCCGCTTTTCTCATCACAGAAGCCATGCGCGGTTACGGTGGTATTCTGAAGTTGCCTAATGGTAAGACTTTTATGGAGAAATATGACGAGCGTCTGTCGTTAGCACCGCGTGACATCGTAGCGCGAGCCATCGACAAGGAGATGAAGATTCATGGTCTCGACCACGTCTGCCTCGATGTCACGCACAAGAATCCCGACGAGACGCGCCGTCACTTCCCCAACATCTACCAGAAGTGTCTGTCTATGGGTATCGACATCACTTCCGACTACATCCCCGTTCGCCCTGCCGCCCACTACATGTGCGGTGGCATCAAGGTCGATTTAAACGGTCAGTCTTCCATCAAGGGCCTCTACGCCCTGGGTGAGTGTTCGTGCACCGGACTTCACGGTGGCAACCGTCTAGCCTCCAACTCACTGATAGAAGCAGTGGTATATGCAGAGACGGCAGCACGTCACTCATTGGAGCACATTGACTTGTACGACTGGAACGACCAGGTACCAGAATGGAACGATGAGGGAACCATGACCAACGAAGAGAAGGTGCTCATTACGCAGAGTGTCAAGGAGGTGAATCAGATTATGTCAAACTACGTAGGCATCGTGCGCAGCGACCTTCGTCTGCACCGTGCCTGGGACCGTCTGGACATGCTTTACGAGGAGACTGAGCGTCTGTTCAAGCGCGTAAAGGCCAGTCGTGACATCTGTGAGCTTCGCAACATGATCAATGTGGGCTATCTTATTACCCGTTGGGCACTAGAGCGCAAGGAGTGTCGCGGTCTGCACTTTACCACGGACTATCCTCCCCATGCCTACGATAAGAAGTAAAATAAAAGCAGAATTGTCCTTGGGTAGCTTTTTACCTTAGGTATTAAAATGAGAATTGTGCGTATATTGAAATATTATTTGTACCTTTGCGCTGTGAAGACTTAAGAATGAAGAGCAGCTGAAACTACGGAATGATATGAAACGCACAATACTTCTAATAACTCTACTCTATAACCTCATTGTATGTACAGCAAGTGGGCAGTCTGCTTACAGCGTTCGCCATTTCACCATACGTGACGGACTGGCTGCCAACGCCATTGTTGACGTGGAACAAGACCACAAGGGACTAATCTGGATAGCCACGTGGAACGGTCTGTGCTGCTATGACGGCAACAAGGTGAGTACCTTCCGCGGGGAGCAGTGGGGAGAGGAGAACGCGTTGTCGACCTTCCGTCTTTCGGCCATCAAGGCTGACGGTCAGGACAACATCTGGATACGTACCTACGACCGCGAGCTATACCTGTACGATACGCACCAGTGTCGCTTCATTAACATCGGGCGACTGGTGAAGCGGAAGTTCGGACAGGCGGTGAAGCCACGTAACATCTATGTTATGCCCTCGGGGCACGTCTGGATAACGGACGAGCGGGCAGAACTGAACCTACGCATAGACGAGCGTTACCCCACCGACACGGACCGTATGGAAGTGTGGGGCAAGCGGGGTAAGGCTCTCTACGGAAAGTACATACAGAAGGTGGAGGCTGACGGGCAAGGCCGTGAGTGGATAGTGACGGACCGTGGCATGATGCGCTACGGCAGCAAAGAGGTACGCAAGGGGATTTTCACGAACTATGCCAACGGCGGCAAGCCCGCTGGAAAACCAGCGGGAACGGATGCTGAAGCATACGTGAAAGCAAATGACATAGACAAGTATATGACGGACCGTCAGGGCAACCTATGGTACTGGTCGTCGCACGGGTTGTCACTGGTCAACTTCCACCACTACGACATGCAACTGCTGGCGCTGGAGGCGGGTGTCCAGACTCGCTCGGTGCTATGCCGCCGCGACGGCAGCACATGGGCAGGCACGAAAAACGGCTGCATCGGCATCTACAGTTCCAATGGGCGAATGGCTGGGAACGAGGGAGGGAGCGGTAACCTGCGGCTAACGGGGTGGTTGGGGGCAACGGGTAAACCGATGTCCACGAAGGTGGTTTTCTCGCAAGGCATCTATTGCATGAAAGAGGACTCCCGCGGCAACGTATGGATAGGTACGAAGGGGCAAGGTCTCTACACGGTATGGAGCGACGGCAGGGCAATGAGTCACTACATGCCCGACGGAAATGACGCTTATTCGCTGAGCAACAAGAACGTCTACGACATTGACGAGGATGAGCAGGGCAACATCTGGATAGCCACCTACGACGGTGGGCTGAACCTCATCAGAGGTGAGAAGACAGGGGTGAGAGGTGAGAAACTACGCTTCATACACAGCGGCAATGAGCTGAAGCAGTATCCACTACAGGAGTTCAGTCGCATCCGTCGCATCAGCCACGACGGGAAGGGCACCATCCTACTATCGACGACTAATGGTTTGGTGACCTTCAGCAACGCCCATGCGAGAAATCCGCAAGCCATCACATTCCACACCACCCAGCACGAGCAAAGGGACACCACGTCGCTACGCACCAACGACGTGCTACAGACACTGGTATGTGGCGATGGCACCGTCTATGTCGTCACCCTGGGCGGTGGGATCCAGCGGATAAAGGACACGAATCTGTTGCAGGACAACCTGCACCTGCAGACAGAGCGCACCATGAATCAGGGAGCAGGCAGTGTGCTGTCGCTCCTGGAAGACAGGCGAGGCAGCATCTGGGTAGTGCGCGAGACGGAGGTGAACAGATACGACCGGAAAACTGGCGAGCTAATGCCCTTTGGTCCCAACAACATGGGTGAACAGGCCGAGCTGACAGAGGCGCAACCCGCCATGAGCAACGACGGGCATCTGTGGGTGGCTGCCCTGAGCGGTGTACTGACATTCGATGGTCGGTCAATGCGGAAGAGCAACTACCAACCCAACATAGTCTTTACGAGTCTGCGCTATCAAGGTGAGGAAGAGACGCATCCCATCCTGAACCGGCAGACGCTGACCATCGAAAAGGATCAACGTAACATGACCATCTACTTTGCCGCCCTGGACTACGAAGACAACTATCTGATGCAATATGCCTATCGCATTGAGAGAGGTGAGAAGTTGGAGACAAGGGGTAAGAAGGGCTGGAACTACATCGGTCAGCAGCCCGCCATCTCGTTCAGCGAGCTACAACCTGGTCAGTACCGTCTCATCGTCAAGAGTACCAACAGCGATGGTGTATGGACATCCAACGAGACCATGCTCATCCTCAATGTCGTTCCCACCTTCTGGGAGCGCGGCTGGGTGCGTCTCATCGGCATCTTGCTCATCATAGCGCTAGGCACCTGGTTGACGATAACGTATCTGAGTCGTCGACGTCAGGCTCAGGAGCGCGAGCAGCGTCTAGCGAGCATCATGCGGCAATACCGTGATCTGCAGGAACGACTGCGGAATGAGGAGAGGGAGCAGGAAATCACCCCAGCCTCAACAGAGGAGGAGACAGACACTCATGAGAAGCGCATTGAAGAGAGTAGCAGTGTCGTCAGAGAATACCGGCTGTCAGAGCCTCAGATTGTTGACGAAGACGAGGTGATGATGAACCGTCTGATGGTCTTCATCGAGGAGCACATCAACGACGAAGATCTGAAGATTGACGACATGGCGGAGGCAGTAGGTCTGGGGCGCACGGTATTCTACGAGCGCATCAAGCAGCTGGTAGGCGTATCGCCCAGCGACTTCCTGCGTCAGGTTCGCATGCAACGTGCCCAGCAGCTCATTGTGCGCAGCAAGATGACGGTGTCGGAGATAGCTTACTCCATTGGCTTTACCGACCCGAAATACTTCACCAAGTGCTTCAAGAAGTTGACGGGCATGACGCCATCAGAATACAGAGAAAAAGAGTCCGCAGCCAATTGATCGCGGACTCTTTCATTTTTTCATGCTTCATTATTTCTTGATATACTTGACACCATTCAGCACGTAGACACCCTTGGGCAGGCTGTCGAAACTGCTGGCCGGTCCAACATAGGCACCCATGACGCTATAGATATGGTCGGTCTTCAACAGTTGACGTCCCGTAACGGCAGGAATCTCATCGATGTGCGTCGAGACATAGGTATCGGAAACCTTGCCAGCCTGTGTAGAGACGGTCTGACGGTACTTGATGTCATCGTCGGCACTAGAGGTAGCAATCTGCAGTTCTGCACTACCCTCAGTACGGAAGGTGTGAGTAGCCTCGTCGAAGTAAGAGAAGCCTTCATGAGCCACAGGAATCGTCACCTGAACAGACTGGTTGGCAGGCACCGTTACGCGCTGGAAGCCTACAAGTTTCTTAATGGGACGTCCGACAGTAGATCCAGGGAAGGCAGCATAGACCTGGATAACCTCGTCGCCATCACGACTGCCAGTGTTGGTGACTGTGAGTGTGACATTCTTTGTCTCATCCATGTTGAATGTAGCCGGAATGTTGAAGTCGGAATAGATGAACGTGGTGTAGCTCAGGCCATAACCGAAGGGATACATGGGTTTCTCTGCCTGACACGGATTCTTGGCACCCTTGCCATAATACATATAAGTATAGCCCCAGTCGTCGATGTTATACTCCATCATACCCTCGCGCCCAAAGGACGAATAGTTCTTGGCAGACTGATTCTGTGAAGGCAGCTCGTCGACACTGTTGTACCATGTTGATGTCAGCTTACCACCAGGGTTGATGTCGCCATAGACGGCATCACAGATTGCCTGACCCTGAGCTTGTCCGCCGTACCAAGCCTCAAGGATGGCGGGAATATTTGCCTTAGCCCACGTGATGTCGAGCGACGAACCGCTCTCCAGTACGAGCACGACATTCTTGTTGACCTCATAGACAGCCTTCAGCACCTCTTCCTGATTACCGGGCAGCGTAAGCTTCCAGCGGTCGTGCCCCTCGGTGCCCGTAGCATGGTCGTCGGGTTTGCTGAAGTCAGTACCGCCCAGGAAGATAACGACATCAGCCCTTTGCGCCACCGCCTTGGCACGAGCAATCATCGCATCGGTAGCCTTTTCGTTGACAGAGGCAGAGGTGGTACACATATAAAGCGGTCCGGCGGTCTCGGCAGCAGGAATCAGCTCCTCGTTGGGATTGCTGAAGCGATAATATTGATAGTTGCCCACATAGCTATTGGAACCACCAAACTTTACATAAAGGTCGTGCGTGCCTTTCAGCATCGCCTGAGTTTCGGCATCGAGATCCATGGTAAGAGTCTTCCACTTAGTCCAGCCACCCGTATCCTCATTGCTGACCGTCAGAAACGGCGTCCCATCCTTACTGTCGAGGATGAAGCTGACGGTTCCAACGCCTGTATTCTTGGCACCAAAGGACATTTCGAACTTGCTACATCCCATCTCACCGAAGTAGACATCTTTATAGAGGAAGATATCGCCAGGAGCAGTATTCTCCAGATTACCAGCACCCGTGTCGTTTTTGCTAGCACCGCGCTTGGAGACGATAGCCTCGGTAAAAGGAACGGCATTGAACCCACTGGAGGTCAACATAGTGGGAAGCTTGAAGTCAAGTTTCTTGCAAAATGCCTGATAAGGCGTCGTGGTATAAGTAGGCGTACCCGAGTAGTCACCTAGCATGATGGCATCAGCATAAGGACCGATGAGCGCCACCTTCTTATCGGTGGTGAGAGGTAGCAGATTGCCCTCATTCTTCATCAGTACCATAGACTCCTGTGCAGCCTTCAGCGCCAGTTTCTGGTTGGCCTCACTCTCCAAGGTATTGTCAACGGGATAAGTATAATCATCGAATTCGCCCAGTGCGAAGCGAGTCTCAAGGACACGGATGACAGCCTGATCGATGTCCGCCTCAGTAAGCGTGACATACTTTTGTCCGTTAGGAGCAGCAGGCTCCTTTGCCTGGAATTCGGGGGTAACGGCATTAACACCAGCACGCTGGATAACCGACGAACGACTCATGAACTCGCAGTTGGTGTCCAGACCAGCCTTGATAGCCAGGGACACAGAACGAGCCTCCATGATTTGCTCCTCCTCGGTAGCATTCTGATAGGGAGCATGTATGGTGCTGAAAGCTGTACCGTCATCGACCGTTCCTGCTGTGTAGGGACCAAAATACAAGTGTTTGGTAGCACGATGGATGCAGGCCACGCCAGCGCAGTCAGATGTAACATAACCCGAGAATCCCCACTCGCCGCGCAGGATGTCAGTGAGCAGCATCTTGTTGCCAGCACATGGTAGTCCGCCGTGTGCTTTCTCCTTTCCCAGATTGTTGGCATCCTTCTCATCGACATCTGTAGAGAGCGCATTATAAGCAGCCATGATACTTTTGACGTCAGCCTGTTCGACACACATCTTGAAGGCAGGGAGATAATATTCGCGCATGTTTTTCTCAGAGACGAACGACGTCGTTGACTGTCGTCCACGCTCATAGTTGTTGGCAGCGAAATGTTTAGCGGTAGCTACTAATTTATAATAAGGTGTCTCGGGAGTAATCTCGCCCTGGAAACCCTTGACGAACTGAACCCCTAAGGTGCCTGCCAGGAAAGGATCCTCGCCATAGTTTTCCTCTTCACGTCCCCAACGAGGGTCACGAGCCATATTGATGGTAGGGCTCCAGTAGTTAAGTCCTTTGCCCTTATTCACATGGTAGATGCGTGCCTCATCGGAGATAGCATTAGCACACTGGTACACCAGCTGCGGATCCCACGTGGCCGACATGCCCTTAGACTCGGGGAAGCTGGTTGCCGCCCCCGAACGAGCCACACCATGAAGAGCCTCGTTCCAGTACTGGTAGGCAGGTACGATGACCTCACCGTTGCGTTTGATTGGTTCGCTGACGTTGTTGCCGAGCTGGTCGACCTTCTCGCGCAGTGTCAGTTCTTTGACGAGGAGCACAGCACGTTCATGAAAACTCTTGCTCTTGTCGAGCCAAGGATACTTGTCCAGGTCATAAGGTATAGCCTGGGTGGCAAGTGATGCAAAAAGCATCAGCGCCATGAGGGAGAAAGTTTTTTTGTTAGTCATTACGATATGTTTTTTAGTTGTCATTCAAGTAAGCGGCATAGCAGTGTCGATTTCTCGACCGTGGTCGAGTGTGGCGTTGCAATCCGGGTGCAAAGATACCAGAATAAGTTTGGCAGATGGGGGTAAAATCTGGCGCAAAAGGTGGAAAGGGCTTTTTTTAGCGTGTCAGCGAGAACTTCATGGAGAGACCGAAGTCGTGGGTTGTCGTGGGGTACGAGCTCGACGAGAGCAATGGCGTGTTGGTCTGGCGTTCATAGTATGCAGAGAGCGTCATCAGACGTGACAGCGTGTAGTCAGCCATAAACGACATCTTAAAGGCTGAGTTACCACTGGATGCTGACGAAGTGCGGGTGGCGATGTCGCGGGTGATGGCGGCCTGGTCGCGCAGTGAGATATCAAGACGCAGGTTGAGGTCGTGGTTGACGCCCGACTTCTTATTGTTCTGGGTGCTCTGGGAGTTTTGACTATTCTGACTGTTCTTGCCACCCTGTGCCCGCTTAATCTTTCTTGTGGTGCCGCTACCGAAGAGGCGGAAGTCGCTAATCTTATAGTTGAAGCCGAGAACTATGTCGTTAGAACGGCTCTCGTTGATTTGCACGCTGGTCATGGAGAGATTAAGTACACGCGTACGGCGGTATTCTGCCTTGACAGTGAGGTTGTTGGGGAAGGTGACATCGACACCGATAAGCGGCGAGAAGCTCTCGTTGATGCTGACAGTAGGCACATTCCAGCCGAGCAGGGACGCCGTCTCCGACGAGCTGGTGTAGCTGCCGACGGCAAAGATACTCTTATAGGCGTGGTTGAGGTTGACGCTCTTGAAGTGCTCGTTAAACCACTTCAACTTTGACAGTCCAGAATAACGAATCGTCCAGTTGGGCAACATCTTCGTCAGCTTTGGCAACAAGTCGAGGCTGCCACCGCCACTGCCTGTATAAGTATCGAGGAAGGCAGGAATCATGACAGCAGCACTGTACTGGCTGACGCTGGTGCCATAGTGGGCTTGTGCCATCTGCTGGAAACGTGGCAGTGCATCGCAGAACTTATCAAAGACGGCGGAGGGATAACCATTGTTGGCATCACCCATCTTCTGCAATGACGAGGAAATGGAGATGGTAGTCATATTGAACGAGCCAGTCTCGGTCGAAGGCATGCCTTGATAGATATAACGGATGCTACGATTCTTCGTATAGGAGCGTGAGGCATTCAGGTCGATGCGCAAGTCACGAACAGGCTCAAGCGTCGCCTTTATCTGCAGGTCTACCGCACGATTGGTGGTCGCCGGCGTTGCCGTTGAGTCACCATACAGCCAGCCGTTGTCCTTGGCTTTCTGCAGGAAGCCGTCGCCCGTCATACCGAAGGCGAATCCCAAGCCTGGTGCCATCACGCCACCAGTACGCTGACCAAAGGCATCGCCAATCTCAGGCATGAAGTTAGAGATAGCCATAGCATAGGTGTTGCGATAACTGACGGAAACGGAGCGCACCATCATCAACAGGCGCGCTGCACTTTGAGCCGGTTTGTACCACCACTGGTTTTCCAAAGGAGGCTTGGCGGTGACGGTGACCTTCACATCAATGCTGTCCTTCGCTTTGATGCGTATCTTGTTCAAGTCAACCACCTTATATTTTATAGGATAGAGTTTGCCATCCTTCGTACGGGCAGTAACGATAAGGCGTTTTGTCTTTTTACCGTGACTGACCTCAAAGGTTGAGTCAGGAAGGAGCGACAGTTCTTTCTCGAAACTGTTCTTGTTCTTTGGCAACTTAGACTCGTCTTTATTGCCGTTCTTGCCGTCTTTTTCTTTATTCGTTGCCGCCACAGCCTTCGTCACACCTTTCTTTTTCTTGGGTTGTGCTTTGGGAATAGACTTTTTAAAGCGTTCATTCACCTTCTTCAAGAATGGGAAATGGTTGTAGAGCGTTTCCAGATTGAACGTTCCATTGACGGTCAGCTGGCGATTGTTGTTGATGGTATTACCTGTCGTAGTGCCGTCTTCCAGCTGCGTCCCTCGGCGCCAGTTGTACGTAGCATTATAGCTGGCATCGCTGTTCACCCAGTCGAAGATAGGCAGCTTGTTAAGCGGCAACTGATATGATGCCGTAAAGTTCTGGCGGTAGTCCAACGGACGTCCGAAGTGCTTGATGCTGTTCCAAACAGAGTCCTTCCACGCAGCATAGCGGTCGGGATACAGGTCTTTGTTTATAGGTTTGTCACTATAGGGTTCCTCTATTTCGGCCTGCGTACCCGACTGGAAGTTCATGTGTAGGTTCTTCGTCAGGTCCCAACGCATAGAGAACTCACGATTCCACAAGAAAGTAGAACTCCAGGTTGCAGGAAGTTTCGAACCGCCCAGATTGTCCATATCACGCTCTTGCAACTCCTGATAGACACGTCTGATTTCAGTATTGAAAGTAATGTTCTGCGGGAGCCAGTTCAGTCCCAGCGACTTCGGCAAAGCCATCCATTTCGACTTGCTCTTCGACTTCTTGAAGGGTTCCCAGGGCTTATAGACCGGCGTATAGCTGTAGTTGAGGGCTCCGCGCCACTCATCTTCTTTCTCATAGATGGTCGTGCTCCCCGTTGTGTAGCGGTGCGAGTGGCTGTAGGAGAAGGTGAAGTTGGCGGGGTCATAAGGCATGGGGTGTCGCTTGTTGGTCTTAATGCCAAAGCGCACGTTAGAGAGCGAGAAATTGGTCGTTGTCTTTTTCGTGACGGCAATGCTTTCAATAGAGTCGCGCTCCTGCTTGTTAGCGGCAGCGTCGAGTGCGTCTTTCAGTTCCATATCCGTATCCAGCGGGTTGTACTTTGGCGTCGTAATCTCTTTCGTTACTGAGTAGTAAAGCGGTGCCGTCACCTTCATCTTGTCAGGGAAGAACTTACCCAACTCGATATTGGTAGTGACACTGTAGGTCTTGTAGTCGTCAGTCGAGCGCTGCATCACGCCTTCTTCCAGTCCACCGAAGCCCTGCGTCATAATCTTTCCAGTCAGATTGACGGTACCGACGTCAGACAGTTGGACATTCAGAGCGCCTGAGGCAGCCCAACCGCCCTTATTGACGGCATCCTGCAGGCGTAACTCGTTGACCCAGACCTCACCAGACTTGGTGCCACCAGCCAGGTTACGCACACCAATCATCATGGTTTTGACTTCGCCCAATGTAGGATTACCCACGATGGTTACCTTATTGTTCGGATGGTTGGGGTCATAGTCGCTATACGCTATGGTGTAGCTTGCAGTACCCAGCGCACGTGCTTTGTTACGTGACTTCTTCAGTGCCGTAAAGATGGAGAGGTCGACATCCAGCATATTGTCCTGCGGCCACACCATGCGACAGTCGTTGACGTTATAGCGGTTGTAATCGTTGCGGTCAGGAGTAAGCTTCAGGGGTATCTGGTATTCGTAGTAGTTGTTCTTATAGTCGGAGCCCATGCGGACGAACAATGCCAGCTGGTCGTCTTCCAATGCCGTAACGTCGTCAACGAGGTGGTTGGCATGAACAAACATCTGCATATGCTTGTAATGACGCAGGTCGAGAATGGTATTGCGATAGACCGCCTTAGCTTCGCCTTTCGACAAGTCCTTTACCACCATACACAACGCCTGTTCGTTAGCCTCCGTCAGTTGGGGTTGCGACGGGTCCGTAACACGTGTGATGCCTGGCGGCAGCACATAGTTGACAGGGCGTTTGTTGCCGTTCTCCTCAATGTTGACAGCACTGACGGCAAGAGTTCCTGTATTGCTCCCTGTAGAAAGCGGTTGTGTATAGACGCGCCAGTCGCCCCGCATCAGGTCGAGTGAACCGAAACGGAGTACAATGGGTTGTTCGAAGTTTGTCAGGTACATACGCATGAAGCGTACGTTGGTAAAGTCACTGATAGAGCCTTTCTTATCGGTGTACTGTGACAGCGGAATGCGGAACTGATACCACTTCACCGTCTCGCGCGCGCCGTTACGCAAGGTTACTGAAGCCTCACGAACGTCAGTAATATTGTTATATCCCAATCGGAGGTCTTCTGGTCGAATGCTTATCTTGTACTCATAATAACGTTCGTATTCGTTCAGCGTGAAGTCCTGGTTGATATCTTCCACGTCAGGATAGGTTTTATAGGAAGTGTCGTACCCCTCAGTCTGCTGGTCGTTGTCGGGAGAGTTTCCTTGTGGCATGTTGATACGCATGTAGCGCTCCAGGATGCTGGCACGCCGTTCGTCGAGGTCGCCACCCCGATAGTAGTGGTAGTTGTCGTTGGCGGGGTCGGCATTCCATACCTGCCGCACGCTGTCTTCCACGTTGACGCTGTTCAGAAAGTTGGCATAGGCGGCGAATCTACGCTCTTCATCGTCATTCAGACCGTTCAATCCAACGTCCTGCCTAGCACGAGCACCGCTGGTAGTAGCAAAGGCATAAGTCTGCGTAGCTTGCTTGGGGATGCGTCCCCACTGCGTTTCGGTCCATGACTGAGAGCCGTCAACGGGCATTCCGCTCTCATAGAACTTCTTGCCGTCACGCAGCACGTCCTCGCTGACCTCACCTAAGTTGATGCAGAGGTCGCCGCCATACTGCGCGGCGTTGGTCTGCGACTGCGTGTAGATAAAGGGGTCGAGGAGCCAGAACTCAATGTATTCCACGTTGGCAGTCTCGAAGTCGTTGGTGTCGAGCTTACGCATCATGCCACCCCAGCGGCTTGCTGGGTTGTTCAGTTTACCCTTCGTCGTGACATCAGTCGAAAGGTTATAAGGTCCACGTTCAGAAGGATAATAAGCCAAGTCGAGGATGGGAAGCACGTTGGTAGCACCACTATAGGTAGACTGGTCGCGGTTTGGGTACAGCTCATTGACATAGACCTGACGAACGTAGTGGTTACTCAACTGATTAAGGTCGCTCTTGATGTGGGCGGGTGTCAAACTGCTGGAGCGGTTGGTAAATAGTTGGTCGATGGTGTACCACGCCAACAACGCACGATTCTGACTGCTGGTGACTCCCGTTTTGTCTTCACTCTCAGCGAAGCTGGAAGGCGTGCTGGAGATAACCCACGACTTAGGTTCTATCACACTGATGCCATTCTTGGCATTCTCGAAGTCGTCAATGTAGGAGGCGTCGTCCTGAGTACCGTTGGCAGTACCGGCAATGAGGTGTGCGAACTCGCCGGTAAAGGAAATCTTCGACGGTACTGTGCAATGCAGGAAAGGCAGTTTGTCGAGCATGTTGGTCAACCACTGCGACTCCGTCTTCCAATTAACGTGCAGGCCCCACAGCGTGTTCTTCAAGGGTTCGCTTCCCATCGTGACCTTCGAGGTCAGCGCCTGTTCAGAGAGATGTTGCAGGGTACCGCCAATTTGGAAGTCCTTTGAGAAGTCATACTCCCAATTGATGCCGAACATCCGCTTGCGTTGCATGCCGTAGTCGTTGTTTGACTCCAGCGACACGCTGACGTTGGTACCGGCGTCGATGATGCTCTGATTGAGGATAGTAACCTCGCCAGCAGAGTAATCGACCGTATAGTCAGAGCCCTCTGTCAGGATGACGCCGCCTGCCGTAACCTTTACCGAACCTTGAGGTACGTTATAGGCACCCAGCGAGATGACGTTAGCCGACGAGCCCTTAAATTGTCCTGTCAGCTGAAAGCGGTTCTTGTCTGTCATCTGTTTGGCAGCAGTCTTCGTGGTGTCATACAACTCCTGGAAAGCATACTTGTTAGCCAGTGCCTCCGAGACCCCATGTCTTAGCAGGAATTCCTTCAGCGTTTTGCCAAAGGGCTCTGCTGAAGGGAAGAAGACGCGGCCGTTGCTGACGGTATAGCCTTCCACAAAGTCGAAGTATCCATTAGGGTGAGCCTTGTTGTTATTATCCAAGCGGTCGCAGCCCAAGCCACGCAGCAGGGGGATGTCCTTAGTCTGTATTTCAGGGATGTAGCTGACGTAAACCCCTGACGAGTCGCTTTGGTACTTGATGTCCAGGCGGAACTTCTGCTTTTCGACATTTGATGCCAGGTAGTAGACGTTCTTCATCATGAGTTTCCAGTTGGGCTGTTGCGGGTTGTTGGTCGAGTTCTTTAGCGACTTGACAAACAGTGCCTCGTTGGTATTGGTATGCTCAGATGCAAACTCACCCACTTTATATGTAGTACCACCGTACGTAAACTCGTAGGCAACAGCCAACACTTGGTCGGTTTGCAGTGTTGACTTCAGCGTGATGTATCCCAGTGCTTTGTTCAGGGTGTACTCAGACGAGGTAAGCAGACGTGCCGATGACAGCTTTTCATAATCGACGCCACCGTCGTAGGCAGAAGCAGGCAGGACGCTGCTGGTCTGGTCGATGTCTCTCGCTCCAGCGTAGGTTGTCGTCAACTCTTTATACTGACTGTTGGCAGCATTTTGTGGTACTAGCGACGCCGTTCCGCCACCCCACTTCTTCGACGTACTCTCTGCCATGTCGGCAAAAGCCACGATGTTACGCGAGTTTTGCGTCGTACCAGTCTTGTTGGTAATCCAGACCTCAATGCGTGTGATTTCGATGCCTGTGGTAATGACGGGCAGATGACTCATCGCCTCGTCGTAGTGCTCGCGGAAGTACTGTGCAAGGAAGAAGTGGCGATTCTCTTCGTAGTTGGCAACATTGAGTTCGAAGGGTGTCGTCTGTGTACCGCCTTTCGATGAAACGCTCTTTGACGTGGAGTTCTTCTGCGACAGTACCGTCTGCAACTTCAACTTACCGAACTGCATGTCAGTACGTACACCGAAGAGGCTCGAAGCGCCCTGAATGAGCGAGTTGTTGGAGGGGAAGGTGATGTTTCCTGCCTCTACCAGTTTAATGATTTCGTCTTCCTTGCCTTCGTAGCGCAACTTCAGGTTCTTGGTATCGAAGTCGAATGTCGCATCGGTATTGTAGTTCAGCGACATATTGACTTTGTCGCCCACCTTACCTGTGACGTTGATGTTTACCTTCTCGTCGAAGTCGATGGCCTTGGTTCTACGGTTACGCTCTGGCAGCGAGGGGTTATCGACGCTCTTGATGTTGGCACCCAGCTTCAACTCGGCAGTACCCTGTGTCTTGATGCGCACACCACCAGGTCCGAAAATCTTCTCTGCCGGTCCTAGGTTGAAGTGCATGTCGGCGAAGTCGAACTTCTCCTTTCCTTTGTTGACGACGTTCTCGGCATCCTTCTTGCGGAAGAAGCTTTCACGCTCCCTACGTTCGCTCCATTTCAGGTATTCCTCTGGCGTCATGACGACGGGCGTGTTGAGGTACGAGTCGCCAATCTTCGAGCCGATGATGTAGGTGTTGGTCGAGTCGTCATACACTGCCTGTTGCTTGATGTTTTCAGGGAAGTGCAAGTCGAGAGCCGACGAATCCAGGTCGGCTACCAGCAGGGGTGCTGTCTTTTGTATTTTCCACCGTGGGTGCAGCAACGAGTCAGGAATCTCCTCTTCAGCAGTAGCCAGCGTGGGCTGAGCCGCAGCTTTCTTCTGCTGCGTCTTCACGTCCTGAGGCGTGACAGCCAGCGCCGTCACACTCAGCAAGACTACTGCTATGTAGGAGTACCGTTTCAAGGTTTTTACTGGTTGATGCTTCCCGTCTTACTTGATTTGCTTCAGTGCCTGTTTAACGACTTGTTCTACAGGCAGTTCCGGCTGTTGTTGCAGGATGGCGACAACGACTTTCTGGGTGGGTGCAGGTGCAAAACCCAACATGGTGAGTGCTGCTACGGCCTCGTCGCGAACGGCATTGTTGACCGCTGCCTGCATGGTGCCGCCGGCAGGTATCTCGTCCTGTATGCCCAAAGCCACAATCTTGTCCCTCAGGTCAACGATGATGCGTTGAGCCGTCATCTTGCCAATGCCCTTGATGCTCTGAATAAGACGGGCGTTACCTGTTGAGATGGCGTTGCAGAGTTCGGCAACACTCATCGACGACAGCATCATACGTGCTGTATTGGCACCAACGCCGCTGACCGTAATCAGCAACAGGAACATCTCGCGCTCTTTCTTTGACACGAAGCCAAAGAGCACGTGAGCATCCTCGCGAATGGACTCATAGACATACAGCTTGACGTTCTTCTTCGTCTCTGCTGCATTGTTGCCCGAAGCCTTACCTTGAATGGCACTATAAGTAGTCAGCGAAATGTTCAGCTCGTAACCTACGCCAGCAGCCTCCAGCACGGCGATGGCAGGCGTCAGTTCAGTGAGTTCACCCTTGATATATTCTATCATAATTCAGTCATTTTTTATATGCGTACACGTTTTTATTAAACGCTCTCCACCTCTTTTTATTGCATCTGCGAGAAAAACTATGCGAAAGTATTGCTCATTTTTAACACAGCGCAAATTGCAATTTGTAAATATTATTTGCAAGAAAAACACACCTCCAAACGACCCTTCAACATCCCGCTTTTAGCAACTCTACGTTTCGCTGGGAGAGGATCAACGTTTTGCTAGTAGAAAAACAACGTTTTACTGGTAGAAAAACGACGAGTTGCTAAAACGCCCTAAATAGGGGCATTTCGAGACATCGACAACCTCCATGTGCTTTTGTTCGGTTTTTTCATGGTAAACGGTATTTTCTGCGCAAACAAACGCAACTGTTATTTCTTAGTTCAAAGAACTATTATTGCGATTTTTGCCCCAAACACTTGCGCATTTCATTAAAAATGAGTATCTTTGCAACCTGTAACACACAATAACCTTATTTAGAACTATGAGAAAGAAATACCAAACAGCCCTGCTACTCCTGACCTGCCTACTATCGGGCACGCTGACAGCATGGGCACAGGAAAACACCATCGCATTCCAGGAAACGTTCGACACGAACACTGGAACGGGAGGCCGCGACGGCCAATTTAGCGGCAACGTTGGCTCCAGCAAACCTCTCTTCGACAACGAGGACTGGAATGCTTCAAACAGCACCAAGATTTATGGGGCCAAGGATTGCATTAAGTTTGGAACCGGCAACGTCAGTAGTAAAATATCTGGTGTCTGCACTACGCCCGACATCATGCTGGTGTCACCCAGCAATCCCCTTAAGCTAACCTTCGATGCAGCAGGATGGAGCGATGACTACACAAAAACGCTGACCGTAACAGCCACAGGTGCCACCCTCAGCGGCAACACCAACATCACGCTGGAAAGTGCCACATGGAACTCGTACACTGTTACCATCACCCCTACGGAGTATGTCATCACCCTGACCTTTACGGGCTGGCGAGGCTTTCTGGACAACATCGTTGTGACTGAGACGGTAAACAATGTCCCTGCTCCCACACTGCAAGCTGAATTCTCGTTCTGGCCAAACACTACCGAGCCTGCGCAGTCGCAGGCTACGCTGGAGACCGTAGGACGCACGACAGTACGCTACACGACTGACGGTTCGACGCCCAGCAAGACGACTGGTACGGTATGCACCCTGCAGACCAACATTCCGCTGACTGCCACCACCACCGTGAAAGCCATTGCCTATGTGGAAGGGGTCACCATGACAAGTCCGATTGTCGAGCGCACCTATACCGCTGGAGCCACCACCGTTGAGAGCATTGCAGCATTCACAGCACTGGCTAACGGTACTGAGGCAAGACTGCATCTGAGCAATGACCAAAATGCGCGCATCACCTTCACAAGCGGCAACGCTGCCTATTTGCGCGACAACACTGGAGCCATCTGCTTTGACCTGGGCACGACAGCTGTTTTCAACCCCACACCGGCCTTTGAGCAACACGTAGCAGGATGGATAGTTGGCGTAAAGCAAGAGGTTAACGGACTACCCACCCTTGTAGCGAACAGCAATACCAACACGCGCTTCCTGGCGTTGGCAAACAGGCGCAACGAGCCGGTGGTAGAACCCAAGGAGATTGCGGCCAACGACATCAACAGCAACTTGGCCGACTGGGTTGCTGTCAAAGATGTGCGCATAGGCACTTACAATGTCAACAACAAGTTCAGTCTCACATCACCAATGCCTTACGATGACGCACTGGTTGACCTGAACGGCATCGTCGTTGGCGACAACCTCATAGCGCCCTCCAACCAACCAGGCTACACGCCCGTCGTCTTCGTCGTCAACGAAAACGAACACTTCACCAGTCCTGCTGAAGACATCAGCGGTGCCTCTGTCCGCCTGGTTCGCACGTTGGACAAAGACTACTGGAATACCTTCTGCGTACCCTTCGCTATCACTGACCTGGAGGGTAACATCCGCGAATACGACGAGACCGACGGCACGACGATGAAGTTCAAGAATGCTGCAAGCATCGAAGCAGGCACCCCTTACCTCGTCAAGCCGACAGCCACCATCGAGAATCCCACCTATAGCAACGTCACACTGAAGAGCACTGCTGCACAGGAAGTGGGAGAAACCTATAAGTTTGTGGGTACCTACAGCCCGAAAACGCTGGCCGGCAACAACACACAACGCTATCTTGGAAAAGACGGCAAACTATACTACAGTGACGGCGGCTCTGACCTGAAGGGCACAAGAGCCTACTTCGACGTACCTGCCAATGCGAACCTCGCGCTCGTCATCGACGGCGAGACGACAGCGATAACACAGGTTGAGTCGCAGCCGACAGCGGAGCGCACCATCTACGACCTGCAAGGACGTAAGATTGCGACACCAGGCAAGGGACTCTACATCGTGAATGGCAAAAAGATGGTTATCCACTAAGCAAACATGAAAAGCACTATGAAAAAAGTACAATATTTCAACCCGATAATTGACACGATAGAAATCGCTCCGTGTCAGCAGCTGATGGCTGGCTCCAACGGCATCACTGCCAATGATGACATCGACCTGTCTGGCGACCCCATTCTGGGCGATGCCGCTGACGCCGCAGGTCATGAGTTCGACGTTGACAACGACTTCGACTGGTCTGACTTCAAGCAGCTACTGCTCATCCTGGTCTTCACGCTGACGAGCCTCTTTGCCAATGCGCAGGTTACGGTACAACCTGCAGGTCCGTCACCCGACGGAAAGAAGCACGCCATGACCCTGTATCTTGCAGGGGGCGGCACTGCTGAATTCAACGATGCCGAAGCTATCGACCACGTCACCTACCTGCCTGGAATTGGTATAAAGATATACCTCGTAGGACAAGAGGAGTCTATTGACTTTCTGTACTCACAACTGGAGAAGATTGAATACCAAGCTACCTTGAACATCAACGCCAACTGGGAGAAAGTAGGCGAAAACATGTGGACAGACTATCCTGAAGCCTGGCGACTGGAATATCCGCAGGTGAGCTATGATAGACTGTCACCCAACAAAGCTGGAGCTAATGGAAAGTGCCAAATCATCGTCAAGACGACAGACACAGAGGTCGACCCCAGCGAACGCTTCGGCATCACCTACTCGCTGGAGTGGGACAACAGCCTGAAAGCCAACCGCTGGACTTGTTACCAGTTGCATGCAGGAAACACAATGACAAACGTCAAGAGAAACGACGACTTCAAGGCTGACAGCGAGGTTTTCAACTCGTCGGAACTGAGCGACTATTCTGGAAGCGGCTTCTCGCGCGGTCACCTCTGTCCCTCTGCCGACCGCCTGTGCTCGAATACGCAGAACAAACAGACGTTCTTCCTTACCAACATGCAACCACAATACCAAAGCCATAACGGAGGACTGTGGAGCAGACTGGAGTCGCAGGTTCGCGACTATGCCACCGACGACAGTAAAACGGGCGCACACTGTGACACGCTGTACGTGGTGAAGGCGGCCACCATCGCCGATGTTGCCAGCGATGCCCTTACGGAAAACAGCACCAGCGGCATTTATGCAGAAAACGAAGTGGATGGCTATAATAAGCTTATCGTTCCACGCTACTTCTACATGGCACTGCTGCACTACAACAAAGCGACAGACACCTATCGGGCTATCGCCTTCTGGACAAAACACCTCAGCACCACGCAACCTGTGGGTAACCTTGGCGACTACGCCATCAGCATCAACAAGCTGGAGGAGTTGACAGGACTCGACTTCTTCTGTAACCTGCCTGATGACATCGAGAATAATGTAGAGAAAGAGGAGCCCGACTTGGAGTTCTGGAAAATAACAAAAAGCGAATGAAAGCCTTCACGCTATGACTATTATTAGGTATTTTAGAAATTTTCCTGCCATTTCGTCACTCGTTTCAAAGAAAATGAGTACTTTTGCAGGCAAAAATTATAATTTACCAACATAAAGAACATAAAAGATGAAGAAAATCAGAGCCGCCGTAGTAGGTTACGGCAACATTGGAAAGTACACCATTCAAGCTCTTGAAGCCGCTCCCGACTTCGAAATCGCAGGCGTTGTTCGACGTAACGGCGCACAGGACAAACCCGCTGAGCTCGCTCAGTACGACGTGGTGAAAGACATCAAGGAACTGAAAAATGTCGACGTAGCTATACTGGCAACTCCTACACGCTCGTGCGAGGAGTATGCCAAGCAGATACTGCCCCTGGGCATCAATACCGTTGACTCATTCGACATCCACACCAACATCCGCGGCTATCGCGAACGTCTGATGGAGATTAACAAGAAGACCGGTACGGTCAGCGTCATCGCAGCAGGATGGGATCCGGGCAGCGACAGCATCGTGCGCACACTCATGCAGAGTCTGGCGCCTAAAGGACTGAGCTACACCAACTTCGGACCAGGCATGTCTATGGGACACAGCGTCTGCGTACGCTCGAAGGCTGGCGTCAAAAACGCACTCTCAATGACCATACCTTTGGGCGAGGGTATCCATCGTCGCATGGTGTATGTCGAATTGGAAGACGGCTATACTCTGGAACAGGTGACGAAGGATATCAAGGCTGACCCCTACTTCGCCAACGACGAAACGCACGTATTCCAAGTGGAGAGCGTCGACGAAGTGAGAGATATGGGACATGGCGTCAACCTCGTACGCAAAGGCGTCAGCGGACAGACACAGAACCAGCGGTTGGAATTCAACATGCAAATCAACAACCCTGCTCTCACCGGTCAGGTTCTGGTGAACGTTGCACGTGCCTCTATGCGCCTGCAGCCTGCCTGCTACACGATGATTGAGATTCCTGTCATCGACATGCTGCCAGGCGAACGTGCCGACCTCATCGAGCATTTGGTATAGAAACATTCAAAACATAGAATAAACTATTTATTGTAAAAAGTTAAAATTGTAAATCAAGATGACAATCAATGAAATGAACTTTGCCGGCAAGAAGGCAATTGTGCGCGTTGACTTTAACGTGCCTCTGGACGAAAACGGAAAAATTACGGACGACACTCGTATTCGTGGTGCACTGCCTACGCTGAAGAAGATTCTTAACGATGGTGGTGCCGTCATCATCATGAGTCACATGGGTAAGCCTAAAGGTAAGGTGAACCCCAAGATGTCTCTGGGACAGATTCGTGAAGCTGTAGAGAAAGCTTTAGGCGTTCCTGTTGCTTTTGCTCCTGACTGTGCTAAGGCTGCCGATGCCGCTAAAGCCCTGAAGATGGGCGAGGCGCTCTTGCTGGAGAACCTGCGCTTCTATCCTGAAGAGGAGGGCAAGCCCGTAGGTATCGACAAGGAAGACCCCAAATACGACGAAGCCAAGAAAGCCATGAAGGCTAGCCAGAAGGAGTTTGCTAAGACGCTGGCAAGCTATGCTGACGTCTACGTAATGGACGCCTTCGGAACGGCTCACCGCAAGCACGCTTCTACTGCTGTCATTGCCGACTACTTCGATGCTGACAAGAAGATGCTTGGATTACTCATGGAAAAAGAGGTGACGGCTGTTGACAACGTGCTCAGCAACATCAAGCGCCCCTTTGTTGCCATCATGGGTGGCTCGAAGGTTTCTTCTAAGATTGGTATCATCGAGAACTTGCTGGGCAAGGTCGACAAACTCATCCTGTGCGGTGGTATGACATATACATTCTCAAAGGCACACGGTGGAGAAATCGGTACTTCTATTGTCGAGCTCGACAAGTTGGATGTTGCTCTGGGCGTTGAGGAACTGGCTAAGAAGAATGGTGTTGAACTCGTGCTTGGCACTGACTGCACCGCAACTAACGGACTGGACTTCGGCACAATGACGGTAAAGCCTGGTGCTGAGATCATTACCTGCCCTGCCAACAAGGTTCCTGCCGACTTCGAGGGCGTGGACGCTGGTCCTGATAGCCAGAAGGCTTTTGCCGCTGCCATCGCTGGTGCCAAGACCATCTTGTGGAACGGACCTGCCGGTGTCTTTGAGTGCGACAACTTCACCGCAGGTAGCCGTGCTATTGGCGAGGCCATCGCAAAAGCTACTGCCGAAGGAGCATTCTCGCTGATTGGCGGTGGTGACTCTGTGGCATGCGTCAACAAGTTCGGACTGGCTGACAAGGTTAGCTACATCTCTACTGGTGGCGGCGCTCTGCTTGAAGCCATCGAGGGTAAAGTCCTGCCTGGCGTAGCTGCCATCAAGGGCGAATAAAGATAAGGTGTAATGGTGGTCGTATAAGCCTAAGGTTTGCGACCACCATTTCCTTTCCTTTTTCGTGGGGTTTTCTTTCTATTACATAAATTTATCAACAAATTATTTGGCAGTTTGCATCTGATTCACTACCTTTGCAGGCAGAATAATATAACAACAATCTATAACACTACAATGAAAAAATTGATATTATTGACAGCCTTTGCACTAATAGGCTTGTCTGCTTCGGCACAACAGGAGGAGAACGATTATCTGCCTGATGGAATCCTTACGCTGGAATGGAGGTTTAATCCTTTTGACTATGAAGGTAAACCTAAAAGGATGGCGGAGTTTAACGCGCGCATGTTCTTAGACGCTAAGGACGTCATCCGCTTGGGTATAGGCTTTGGATTCGACCGCGACAAAGACGAGAAGAACAGCAACAAAGACACACGCGCCGCAGATGCCAAAAACTACGATGTAGACAGGACTTCAACGACAACCATTAACAAGGAGACTACGCTGAAGATTGCTCTGGGTTATGAATACCATTTCGCCAACACAGGGCGTCTCGACTTCTACGTAGGTGCTGAGGCAGGTTACTTAGGACGCTTCTATAATGCGACCAAAGAAACCAGCATCAATACCACAAACGTCACTACCTCTGGCAGCACCACTTCTACAGCGACCGTAAATGAATGGACCAATTACGACTACAAGAAGAGCAATGCTGACCGCACGAAATTCAATGAGAATGGCATAACCGCCAGCATCTTCACGGGCATTGACTTCTATGTCTACAAGAAGCTGTACATCGGTGCCGAGTTGGGCATCACCTTTAACACCGGAAAGAAAGCTAACGGCACTTACACCAAAGAAGATGGAAGAATAGCATCGTCGAATGGTACCCAGACTGATAACTGGACCGAGAAATTCTCATCAGAAACTGGTGCAACACTACGCATTGACAACCTCACCAAGACTTATAGGACGACTGTCAACGACTACGCCGTCGACAATTCAGGCAAGTTCACCAAACTTTACATTGAACCTGCTATCCGCATCGGCTGGATGTTCTAAACACCCTATTTGTGGAATCATTATAGAAAAACTAACGTTAAAACGTAAAGACATACTACCATGAGCAAGAAATTTCTAATAGGAGACCGCACCAAAGACGAATGGGTTTCCGTTTTGGACACAGAGAATAAGAAACTGGAGTTCACCAATCACATTGCAACTGCCAAAGAGTTCAAAGGCTTTGAAGAAACCAAAGCAAAACTGAAAGAGCTACAAGACACCACAGGGTATTTCTACGACCTACAGGTTTACGTGAAAGATGAGGATGGAAAGGCTCACCGCCCTGATGAACGTGATATGATTCCCTGGTAAATATGCAGTATCGCCAATTAGGACATACAGGAATGAAGGTGTCGGAGCTAGGCTTCGGCGCCTCTTCGTTAGGAGGGGTGTTCCACTCCTTCGATGAGCATCGTGGCATTGACGCCGTATTTGCAGCCATTGAGGCAGGCATCAATATTATTGACGTGTCGCCCTACTATGGTCATTACAAGGCTGAGACCGTTCTGGGTAAAGCCTTAAAGGACATCCCTCGCGACAAGTATTACCTGTCGACAAAGGTGGGACGCTATGGCAAAGACGGTGTCAACACATGGGATTATTCTGCCAAGCGTGCAAAGGAGAGCGTCTATGAGAGCCTGGAACGACTCAATATCGAATACATCGACATCATCAACGTACATGACATTGAGTTCCAAGGACGCATGGAGGGTGGATTACAGAAGGTGGTTGACGAGACATTACCTGCCCTCCACGACCTGAAGCGCGAAGGTGTCGTAAGACATGTGGGAATCACTGACCTGCAACTGGAAAACTTGCAGTGGGTTATCGAACATTGTCCTGAAGGTACAGTGGAGAGTGTGATGAACTTCTGCCATTACTGTCTGTGCGACGACAAACTTATCGACTATCTGGACTTCTTCGAGCAACACGGCATTGGTGTGCTGAGTGCTTCACCATTCTCTATGGGACTGTTGACAGAACGTGGTGTTCCTGACTGGCATCCTGCACCTAAACCTTTGGTAGAGGTTTGTAAGAAAGCTGCCGAACACTGCAAGGCAAAGGGGTATCCTATAGAAAAACTCGCCATGCAATTCTCGTGCAGCAATCCGCGCATAGCCTCAACGGTCTTCAGCACTACCCGTCCTGAAGCCATCACAACAAACATCAGCTATATTGAAGAACCTATGGACGAGCAGTTGGTGAAGGAAGTACGTGACATCATAGGTAATCAACAACGCGTAAGCTGGGCGAACACATGAAGATAATTGATGCGCATGCCCATTTGTGGCTGAACCAAGACACGGTGGTGAACGATTCTCACATTTACCAACTGGAACCGAATCGCAGCCGGAGTATGTTCTTTGGACAGGAGGTGCAGATGTTGCCACCTTACATGACGGACGGACAGAATACTGCTGAGCGGTTTCTGAGCAACATGGACTATGCGCAAGTTAGTGCTGCGGTTGTCACACAGGAGTTTATCGACGGACTGCAGAACACATACCTTGAACAAGTACAGCAGCGCTACCCTACCCGATTCTTCTGTTTTGGCATGCCGGAATTGCGTAAACCTGGTTTCTGCAAGGAAGCTGAGCAACTTATCAACAGGGGGTTCAGAGGACTTAAGATTCCTGCTGCACGTCTTCCCCAACAATTCCTCAATGACGAGATGATGCAAATGATGCAGCTCATGGAGCAGAGGAATATCATACTGGGCATCGAACTGATGGATGGCGACATGCAGGTAGGACAAATGGAAGAGATTATTCAAGAATGTCCGAAACTCAAGATTGCCATAGGTCATTTTGGTATGGTGACACGTCCAAGCTGGATGAGCCAGATACGGCTGGCACGCCATGAAAATGTGTACGTAGAAAGTGGGGGCATCACCTGGCTCTTCAACGATGAGTTCTATCCCTTCCCTTCTGCTGTCCGTGCCATCATCAAGGCTGCCGACGAGGTAGGATGGGAGAAACTGATGTGGGGCTCTGACTATCCGCGTACTATCACAGCAATCACGTATAAGATGTCATACGACTTCATCAGCAAGAGTTCCGATTTGACAGATAGCCAGAAACAAATGTTCCTTGCTGACAATGCCCAACACTTCTTTGGCTTTGCGGAACTACAGGAGTTACCCTACATTAAGAATATGAGCGAATAGAATCAAACAAATAAATACTTTTATGAAAGCATTACAAATTACAGAACCACGGGTTATGAAAGTGGTTGACATGGAGAGACCTCAATGTAACGCTGGTGACGTGTTGCTGAAAATCCACTATGTAGGATTCTGCGGCAGCGACCTTAATACCTACCGCGGACTTAACCTCATGGCAAAGCCACATGTTATTCCTGGTCACGAAATTGGAGCAGAGATCGTGGCAATGGGCAACGAAGTTCCTTCTAATTTACATAAAGGAATGATTGTTACCGTCAACCCCTACACCCACTGTGGTGTGTGCTCGGCATGTCGCAGTCGACGTTATAACGCCTGCGAACATAATGAGACGCTGGGTGTACAGCGTGACGGTGCCATGCGCGAGTATTTAGCTGTTCCTTGGCAGAAAATCATCCCTGTAGGAGACATCACACCTGCTCATGCTGCACTCATCGAGCCAATGAGCGTAGGCTTCCATGCCGTTAGTCGAGCACAGGCTGTCGACACTGATGTCGTGATGATTATTGGTTGTGGCATGGTAGGTGTGGGCGCTGTTATACGCTCGCTGCTACGAGGCTCTAAAGTCATTGCATGTGACGTTGATGACGAAAAACTTGAAATCGTGAAACGCCTGGGTGCTGACTTCACCATCAACACTGCGAAGGAGAATGTTCATGAGCGCCTCATGGAATTAACTGACAGCATGGGACCTAACATCGTCATTGAGGCGGTCGGTTCTCCTGCTACTTACCAGATGGCTGTCAACGAAGTTGCTTTCTGTGGTCGTGTCATCTGCATTGGATACTCCAAGCAAGACGTAGAGTTCACCACCAAGTACTTCGTTCAGAAAGAACTCGACATCCGTGGTTCACGCAACGCCTTGCCAGAGGATTTTGACGGTGTCATACGCTACCTTAAGAAATACAATCCTCCCTACGAGACACTGACGTCTGGTATCGTCACGCCCGAACATGCAGAAGAGGCAATGAAACAATGGGATGCCAATCCTGCCAAGGTATTCCGCATTCTTGTAAACTTTGAATAATCAATATAAACGTTAGATACAATATTATGGCAAAAGCTGTAGAATTCAAGTATGCTCCTATGTTCCAAGTGGGCAAGGACACTACAAAATACAGATTACTCACCAAGGACGGCGTCACGACTGGCGAGTTTGAAGGCAAACAGATAGTGAAGGTCTCTAAGGAAGCCCTCACACTCTTGGCGCAGCAGGCTTTTCACGATGTGGAGTTTATGCTGCGACGTGAGCACAACCTGCAGGTAGCTCAGATTCTGAAGGATCCTGAGGCTAGCGAGAACGATAAGTATGTGGCGCTGCAGTTCCTGCGCAATGCAGAGGTGGCAGCACGTGGCATCCTGCCATTCTGTCAGGATACGGGTACAGCAATCATTCATGGTGAAAAGGGTCAGCAGATATGGACAGGCTTCGAAGATGAAGAGGCACTCTCGCTGGGTGTCTTCAACACCTTTACACAAGACAACCTGCGCTATTCACAGAATGCGCCCCTGAACATGTACGACGAGGTGAACACGCGTTGCAACCTGCCTGCTCAGATTGACATTGAAGCCACTGAGGGCGCAGAATACAAGTTCGTATTTGTTGCGAAGGGTGGCGGTTCGGCTAACAAGACTTACTTCTACCCGATGACCAAAGCGACTATACAGAACGAGGGTACGCTCATTCCGTTCCTCGTCGAGAAGATGAAGTCGCTTGGTACTGCCGCTTGTCCTCCTTATCATATTGCATTTGTCATTGGCGGTACTTCTGCCGAGAAGAACCTGCTCACCGTGAAACTTGCTTCTATTAAGTATTACGACAATCTGCCAACTACCGGCGACGAGACTGGACGTGCCTTCCGCGACATCGACCTTGAACAGAAACTCTTAGACGAGGCTCACAAAATCGGATTGGGTGCACAGTTCGGCGGCAAGTATCTGGCTCACGACATCCGTGTTGTCCGTCTGCCTCGCCATGGTGCAAGCTGTCCTATCGGCATGGGAGTCTCTTGCTCTGCCGACAGAAACATCAAGGCCAAGATCAACGCTGACGGTATCTGGCTGGAGCAGATGGACTCGAATCCGTCGGAGCTGATACCTGCCGAGTATGCCAAGGCGGGCGAGGGCAAGAACACCATCGTCATCGACCTCAACGAGGGCATCGATGCTGTTCGTAAAGAACTCTCCAAGTACCCTGTTTCTACGCGTGTCAACTTGAAGGGTACCATCATTGTTGCTCGCGACATCGCTCATGCCAAGCTGAAGGCACGCATCGATGCCGGCGAGGGCATGCCCGAATACTTCAAGAAATTCCCCGTACTCTATGCCGGTCCTGCCAAGACACCTGAGGGATACCCCTGTGGCTCTATGGGTCCCACGACAGCTAACCGCATGGATCCCTATGTTGACGAGTTCCAGTCGCTGGGTGCTTCGCTTGTCATGATTGCCAAGGGTAACCGTAGCGATGTGGTGACGGAGGCTTGTAAGAAGCATGGCGGTTTCTACCTCGGCTCTATCGGTGGCGTGGCTGCCGTTCTCTCGCAATCCTGCATCAAGCATATCGAGTGCGTGGAATATCCTGAACTTGGTATGGAAGCTATCTGGAAGATTGATGTGGAAGATTTCCCCGCCTTCATCCTCGTCGATGACAAGGGCAATGACTTCTTTAAGACGCTGAAGCCCTGGTGTCCGAATGCGAAATGATAATGCTTCGTAATAGATGAAAGGTAAAAGCTACATCTTAGCAATTCTTGTGCTGCTGTTCGTCTCGCTGACGACGGCAGCACAAGATATGAATGTGCGTCAGGGTTGTCGTAGAGGTACTCCCCGCCAACAGAACACGAATTTATTGCGACGTGGAGCACAAGGCGGACAACCTAAACGTACAGGAGGTAACTTCTACCACGGAGAGCGACACCAGCTTACGGTGCTGGTGTCATTTACTGACCTTAAGTTCCAGAACGACGAAGCCCAAACGCTGACGAAATGGAACAACATTCTGAACGCCACAGACTATAGCGAAGGAAACTACGTAGGTTCCGTACACGATTATTTCTACGCTCAAAGCTACGAGCAGTTCAATCTAGTTTTCGATGTACATTATATTGAACTGGAAAACTCTATCAAGAAATATCGTTCATGGGATACCCAGTATTACGACAGTGAAACCGGTGAGGACAGTGCTGACGATGACGAGAACTCTCAATACCTGGTAAACGACATCATGGATGTTCTGCAGACGCAGGATATTGACTGGAGTCTGTACGACTGGGACGGCGATGGCTTCGTCAATCAGTTGCTTATCATCTATGCTGGCATGGGCATGAACGACGGTGGCGGGAAAAACAGCATCTGGGCTCACCAATGGTGGCTCAGTGAACACTTGAAAGACCGGCAAAAGGATGTGTATTGCGAGCCACGCACGGTAACAAACGGTGATGGTCGCCAGTTTACGGTAGACTGCTATTGTGCCACACCAGAGCTTGGCAAGACAAAGAACTCGTTTGGTACGCTCTGTCACGAGTTCTCCCATTGCTTCGGACTGCCTGATTTCTATTACGGAGGTTCTTCTTTCGTTGGCTCATGGGACCTGATGGACAGAGGTAACTACAATGGCGGTGGCTACTGTCCTGCAGCCTACTCTGCTCATGAACGCTGGCTCATGGGGTGGCTTGAACCCGAGGAGTTGTCAGCAGCCGCGACAATTACCGACATGCCTGAGCTGAACAACAAGCCAGCGGCTTATCTTATTCGCAACGACAACTACGCAAACGAGTATTACATCGTGGAGAACCGCCAGCAACACGGCTGGGATACTTCCACTGAAGGTCGGGGACTGCTCATTTTCCACATTGACTATGATGACGCCCTTTGGTGTGGCACGGAGGGGTATGTGAACTCACCGCAATATCAGCACTACACGCTATTCCATGCCAACAATCTCAGTAGCACGGGTGACTGGCCCTACCCTTACAACGACAATAACGAACTCACGAACACGTCGTCACCCAAGGCGTCACTGCTGCACGAAAACGCGGACGGAACAAAACTGATGTCAAAGCCCATCACCAACATTTCCATCAACAGTGACGGGCTAGCGGCTTTCGACTTCATGGGTGGCTCGACAGACATTCAAACTGTAGAGCATAAGAAGCTAACAAACGATTTCAATTACTACAACCTTACCGGTCAACGCATCATGAAACCGCAGAGAGGCATCTATATCGTCAATGGTCGCAAGGTTGCTCTTAAATAACTCCTGCAGTTCACCCTCAAAACCTTTTTCCTCTGATTATTTTGTATTGTGCTTATTTATTCGTAACTTTGCACACACAAAAGAATTGTATTTTAATTAAATCAGAGATGGACATGAAGAAAATACTAACGATAGTGGTTATGCTCGTCGTAGCAGTAACCTCATGGGCAGTACCTGCTGCTCCCAGTACCGTCAAGGTACAACAGCCCGATGGTAGTTATGTAACCATTAAGCTTCACGGTGACGAGTGGCTCAACTATACCACCACTGAAGACGGATATACCGTAGTAAAAAACGACAAGGGGTGTTATGTCTATGCCTTGAAGCACGACGGACAGCTACGCGCCTCAAGCGTTGCAGCACACGACGCCCAAGAGCGTCTGGCACAAGAACAGCTTTTCGTGGCAGGACTGCAGAAAAGACTTCTCCCCCAGATGTCGGCGGAGACAGCAAAGATGAAAGCCGAAGTAGAGCAGCGCGAAGCCAACAAGCTCGCTTCACGTCATTCAGCAAACAAGGACTGCCGCCGTGCTGCCCGTTACGACTACAACAACTTCCACGGTCTGATTATACTTGTGCAATGGAACGACAAAGAGTTCTCACGCACCGACTATAAAAGCATCGTTACCGACATGGTTAATCAGGAGAACTATACAGGTTTCGGCAGTTGGAGGTACACGGGCAGCGTGCGCGATTACTTCTCGGACAACTCTTTAGGAAAGTTTAAGCCCCAATTCGACATCGTAGGTCCTTACACCGTTGACTACAGTCAGTATTCCTATAACGACGGTGACAACTATGCACGCTTTCGCATCACACATTCAGCCATCAACATGGCAGACGATGACGGAGTGGACTTTAGCAAATATGACGGCGATGGCGACGGCGTTGCCGACCTGGTGTTCTTCATCTTTGCAGGAAACGGTGCAAACTATTCGGGCAACGACCAACGTCTGTGGTGGCCTCACCGCAGCATTCTCTATAACACATCGACATGGAGAGCCGGCATTCAGAAGGACGGAGTGCAGCTATACGACTACGCCAGCAGCGTAGAACTCTATGGCGCAACAAAAACTCCCAACAGCGTCAGAATAGATGGCATCGGCACCATCTGCCATGAGTTCAGCCACGTATTAGGTCTGCCCGACTTCTACGACACCAACTATGATAAAGATGACAAGGAGGAGAGCAACCATCCCGGTCTTTGGTCTGTCATGGCTGGCGGCAGCTATGAGAACTACAGCCGCACGCCTGTGGGTTACTCCTTGTTTGAACGCTGGTCGGTAGGCTTTGCTGATGACCCTGAGACTATCAGTCAGAAAGGAGCATACACCTTACCGCCACTGTACCAAGAGCAGAAAGGATATCGCATCGACACACCCGTAGAAGATGAATTCTTCCTGTTAGAAAACCGCCAGCAGTCACAATTCAAGTGGGATGCCTACCTGCCTGGTAGCGGTATGCTGGTTCACCGTGTAGACTTCACGAATCCCAGCATTTGGAGTCTTGGAGGTTTCCGGCAAAACATTGTCAATGCAGACCCTGACCACAACTATTACGAGGTAATACGTGCCAACGGTCCACACAAGAGTAACGGAAATTATGTCGCCTCGGCCGACGACATTTTCCCTGCCAAAGGCAAAACAGAACTCAGCAACGAGACGTCACCAGCTAATCTCAAGACATGGAATAAGACTGACAATGAGTGGGCACTGACAGGAATAACGATGTCCAACGGCATCATCACATTCCAAGTCAGCGACTATGAATTAGAAGCCATCACCATCGAACCTTCTTCCATCGTTGACTTACCCATCGGAGTCTCTCGGCAACTGTCCACACAACTGACTCCCAGCGCCGCAAAGAACACATTATCGTGGAGCAGTGACGATGCCTCCATCGCCTCTGTCGATGAGAACGGAAAAGTAAAAGGCATCAGTGCCGGAACGACCACGATCCGCGTTATAAGCGACAACTTCATAGAAGCCACCTGTCAAGTTACGGTCAAAGACATTCCTACCTATCGCATTGCCGACTTCAAACAACAAGCCACAGGAACACCACTGTTACTAAACCTCGACAATGCAGAAGTATTGACAGTATATAATAATATCGCCTATGTACGCGATGCTACTGGAAGCATCATGGTCAACAACGGAATAATCGGACTAAAGAAGAACGACCGCATCACTGGTGTCATCACTGCCCAGATAAATTTCAACAACAAGATGCCTGAGGCCATTCTTGCCGATGATGTTGATGTCAGCTCACTCTACATTACCGC
The DNA here is from genome assembly GCA_946540105.1 of uncultured Prevotella sp. Taxonomy (GTDB): domain Bacteria; phylum Bacteroidota; class Bacteroidia; order Bacteroidales; family Bacteroidaceae; genus Prevotella. The sequence continues at coordinate 37,698 of CAMNIA010000004.1, forward strand.
AGGTGACAATGTGGAGCCGCGTGAGGTCTCACTCGACAAACTCACAGAAGCAGACTACTGTGACTACGTGTTAGTAAAACAAGCTCGCTTAATAAACGATGGCGGTGCTTGGGCTGTTAATGCAGAAGGTCAAAAGACTGTTCGCTTATGGAATAAGTTTGCTGTCAATATCAGCAGAGATTTCTCCAAAGAATATAACGGCAATTACTACGACATTCCGGCTATCTATGGTACGGATACGAAAGACGGTGAAGTCATCAACGAGTTGTATATGATGGCGACACCCACCAAGGTCAGTGCTCCTACGGGTATTGATACGACGCGTTACACATCGTCGGTTAAGAATGACACCTATTATAATCTGAACGGTCAGCGTGTTGACAAGGACTATAAAGGCATCGTCATCGTCAATGGCAAGAAAGTAAGACGCTAAGACTTTCAGCGCTTTTGCTGAAAGAATGCTTGCATCAGCTGGCGGCACTCCTCCTCAAGGATGCCGCCAGTTACTGTACACTTGGGATGCAAGGCTCTGGGTGCGAAGTCGCTATATCCTCGTTTTTCGTCACGACACCCATATACAACGCGAGGTATCTGACTCCAACCGAGCGCCCCTGCACACATCGTGCAAGGCTCTACCGTAACATACAGCGTGCAGTCCGTAAGGTATTTACCTCCCAACTCGTTGGCGGCAGCCGTGATAGCTTGCATCTCTGCATGCGCTGTCACGTCGTGTAGCGTCTCCGTCAGGTTGTGAGCGCGCGCAATAATCCGTTCTTTACAAACCACTACGGCACCGATGGGCACTTCGCCCTCTTCGAAAGCCTGCTGCGCCTCGTCTAACGCCTTGCGCATATACCTCTCGTCATTCTTTTGTTGTTCCATGCTGCAAAAGTACGAATAAGAAAGGAAATAAACAAATTATTACGTATAAATAAAGGTGGCGGCACGCAACTCAGTACATACCGCCACCTATATAATAAATATGTAATCAACGATTACTTCATTTCTTTACAAGCAAAACACAAAAAAATAAATGATTTTATTTTGTTTTGCACTCGGAAATGCAAAAGAAAAGCAGGCTTTCTTTTTGCATTTCACTCGTTTTTCCGTAACTTTGCAACGTGAACTGGAATATCATTCATATTGACGAAACAGACTCGACCAACAACTGGCTGAAAGCGCACGGCAAAGGCGACATGGTGGTATGGACCGACTACCAGACGGCGGGACGTGGCTGTGGCACCAACACGTGGGAGTCGGAACGAGGCAAGAACCTGACGTTTTCCCTGCTGTTCCACCCCACTGACATCCAGGTCTCGCGTCAGTTCCACATCTCCATGGCTATTTCGCTGGCACTCTGCGAGGCGCTGGGGCAACACATCGGCGATGTTGGCATCAAGTGGCCCAACGACATTTACTGGCGCAATGCCAAGATTGCCGGCATTCTCATTGAGAACCAGCTGCAGGGCAACACCATCAAAGACAGCATCATCGGTATCGGACTGAACGTCAATCAACGTCAGTTTCACAGCAAGGCTCCCAACCCCGTTTCGCTTTGGCAGATAACAGAGCAGGAGACTGACCGTGAGCAACTATTGAATGACATCCTACAGGCTTTCGACAGAAAGATAGGACAAGACGTCCGTCAACAATACCTCTCCACGCTATACCGTCGCAAGGGTTTCCACCCTTATGTCGACAAGACTGGTCCGTTTATGGCTGAGCTGACAGATGTGGAAGACGATGGACATATCGTCTTAAGCGACGAGAAGGGGCAGCGACGCCGCTACGCCTTCAAGGAAGTTCAGTTTGTCCTGTGACGAAACGCCGAAACATCGAAACACCAAAAACAATAATAAAATAAAATACTATGGCAAGATTTAAACGAATTCTATTAAAGTTATCAGGCGAGAGCCTCATGGGAAAACAAGGATACGGAATAGATCCGGAACGCCTGAGCGACTATGCCCGCCAGATAAAGGAAGTGAGCGAGATGGGCGTACAGGTAGGTATCGTCATCGGTGGCGGTAACATTTTCCGCGGACTGAGCGGCAGCCAGAAAGGTTTCGACCGTGTCAAAGGCGACCAGATGGGAATGTGCGCCACCGTCATCAATTCGTTGGCACTCAGTTCTGCTTTGGGAGCCATTGGCGTAAAGAACAAGGTGCTGACGGCTATCCGCATGGAGCCCATCGGCGAGTTCTACACCAAGTGGAAAGCCATCGAGGCGATGGAGGCTGGCTACGTGTGCATCTTCTCGGCAGGCACCGGCTCACCCTACTTCACTACCGATACGGGCAGCAGTCTGCGCGGCATTGAGATAGAAGCCGACGTGATGCTTAAGGGAACGCGTGTTGACGGCATCTATACTGCCGACCCAGAGAAAGACCCCACTGCCACAAAGTTTAACGACATTACGTATAAAGAGGTGCTCGCCCGAGGACTGAAGGTGATGGACCTGACGGCTATCTGTATGTGTCAGGACAACAATCTCCCCATCTATGTATTTAACATGGATATCGTCGGGAACCTGAAAAAGGTTATGGACGGGGAAGACATCGGAACCTTGGTTCATAACTGACAACAGTAAAGGGCTCCTCGTGTGGAGCCCTTTACTGTTTTATTTCTCTTCTACAAAGTCTACGTACTCTGCATCATCATCGTCGAAAATCTTACGCTCATTACGCTGTCTGTCTTGCTGTATTATGGTTTCACCCGTTGATGCCTGCGGCTGCTGCGCCTGTTGGGGTTCTTCTTGCGACTGCTCGGTCTGTGCGGAGTCGGTTGAGTGACTGCGGTGGCTGTACTGTTGGCGCTGACGGCCCGTTTCGTCACGGTACTGGCGTTCCTGTGTCTCGGCAGCCTTCTCGGCAGCCTGACGCATTCGGAAAAACGTTCTTTTTATCATGCCCCAAGTCAGCATCAGGATTAGAACAACGAGAAAGAACAAAAAGATTAAAATTCCTAATATACCCTTAAACATAAAGCTTTGTTACTATAAAGTTAGTTATTATCAGTTGACGTGATGCGTATTGATGGCTGAGAGGACGACATACCAAGCAATGATAGCTGCCAAGCCACTGATGCTGCCATATAGCAACAACGGAATCAGCAGCAGAGGGATGCAGGTTAACAGGAAGACGTATTTCACCTCATTACCTTTCCAGCCCCACGTTTTAAACTTCAAGGCAAACATCGGAATCTCGCTCACCAACAGCCAGCTGCTGACGAAGATGCCTGCAAAGACTCCATAATATAATAAAGGTGAAGACAAGAGCCACTCGCCAGTACCCACCATCAGCGCTCCCCAGAAGAGTGCATTGGCAGGCGTCGGCAGTCCTATGAAGCCCATGGCTTGCCGCTCGTCCAGGTTAAACTTCGCCAGCCGCAAAGCCGAGAATGCTGCCATGACGAAAGCCACATACGCCAGATAATGCCACGGCAGGTATTCCGCTCCCTGCTTCAGGAAGTCAAAGAGGATGGCCGAAGGTGCAAAACCGAAAGTGATGTCATCAGCCAACGAGTCCAGCTCCTTGCCGATAGGCGAACTCACGTGGAGCAGACGTGCCGTCATGCCATCGAAGAAGTCGAAGACTGCACCGATAACTATAAACAGCAAGGCAGTGTCCCACACGCCGCAGAGCGCCCAATAGGTTGCGATGCATCCTGAAATGAGATTACAACAGGTGATGGTATTAGGTATATGCTTCTTCATGGCACTTATCATCTATATTCAACGCAGTTTAGCTATCACGGTTTGGTCGCCAATGGTAGGCTGGTTGAGGGTGACACAGGCCTTTGCCGTTAGAGGCAGGTAGACATCCACACGACTTCCAAGTTTGATGAATCCCAAATGCTCGTCAATGTAGCACTCTTCGTTTTCCTTGGCGTAAGTTACAATGCGTCGCGCCATGGCGCCTGCTATCTGTCTGACCAGCACCTGCTGACCGTTGGGAGTCTCTATCATGATGTCAGCATGTTCGTTCTCTTCGCTGGCTTTCGGCAGCCATGCCTTATGGTAGTTGCCGTTGAAGTGTTTGACAAACATCACCTTACCGTCAACAGGAAACCAGTTCGCATGCACATTCAGCGGACTCATAAAGATGCTGATCATCAACCGCTTGTCATGAAAATACTCGTGCTCGTCGACCTCTTCCACTACGACAATCTTGCCGTCGGCAGGTGCAACGACGAGTTTCTCGGTATCGCCGTTAAAATAGCGGATGGGGCAGCGGTAGAAGTTCAGTGCCATGAGCCACATGGCACCCAGCACACCGATAAAAAGCCAGAAGGGAATCTTCGTATCAACGAACCACCACAACAGACAACCGCCCAAAGCCAGTAACAGCATGCTGATTGTCAGTTCGTTGGTTCCCTCGCGATGTATTCTTATTTTCTTTAGTTTCTTGATTCTTTCTCCCATGGGGTCTTTCGTAGTATGTTTCATTCAACGCCACAAAGGTACGCTTTTTTTGTTAAACTTACAAATTTTTCTCCCCATTCTTTTGGTTATCTCATCTTTTAGCCGTAACTTTACGGCTCAAAAACTGAAAGCTACTCTATTATGCAAGACTTCGTACATCTTCATGTACATACATATTACTCTATTCTCGACGGACAGTCGAGCATCAAGCGACTCGTCGACAAGGCGATAGGCAACGGCATGCGCGGCATGGCTATCACCGACCATGGCGACATGTTTGGTATCAAAGAATTTCACGACTACGTCGGCTCCGTCAACAAAGGTCGCAAGAAGGAGGGCAAGGAGCCTTTCGTCCCCATCTTCGGTTGCGAGATGTACGTCTCGCGTCATGGTTCCAAGTCGCTACGTCGCGGCAAGGAGGACCAGAGCGGTTATCACCTCATCGTCTTAGCCAAGAACTATAAAGGCTATAAGAATCTTATCAAGCTGGTAAGCCGTTCGTGGGTCGACGGTTTCTATATGCGACCGCGTACCGACCGCGAGGATTTGGAGAAATACCACGAGGGACTCATCGTCTGCTCTGCCTGCATTGCCGGCGAGGTTCCCAAGAAGATTCTCAACGGCGACATCGCCGGAGCCCGCGAGGCTGTGGAGTGGTACCACCGCGTCTTTGGCGACGACTACTACCTGGAGCTGCAGCGCCACGAGGTGAAGGACCCTTCCCTGCGCGCCAACCGTGAGACCTTTCCCTTGCAACAGAAGGCGAACAAGGTGCTCGTCGAACTGGCTCAGGAGTATGGCATCAAGCTCGTCTGTTCCAACGACGCGCACTTTGTAGACCAGGAGAATGCCGAGGCGCACGACCACCTCTTGTGTCTTTCTACAGGTAAAGACCTGGATGACCCTACCCGCATGCTCTACTCGAAGCAGGAGTGGTTTAAGACGCGCGAGGAGATGAACGACGTCTTCCAGGATATACCCGAAGCACTCAGCAACACCTGCGAGATATTGGACAAGGTGGAGATTTACAGTATCGACCACGACCCCATCATGCCCTTCTTCCCTATACCCGAAGACTTCGGCACCGAGGAACAGTGGCGCCAGAAGTTTACGCAGGAGCAACTTTACGAGGAGTTTACGCGCGACGAGAATGGACTAAACCCCATGCCACGCGAAGAGGGCGAGAAGAAGATACAGAAGCTCGGCGGCTACGACAAGCTGTATCGCATCAAGTTCGAAGCCGACTACCTGGCTAAACTGGCGTACAAGGGAGCCGCCCGCTGCTACAACAACGGACAACCCGTTGACATCACGGAAGAGCAGGTAGCGGCAGCTGATTCCTCACTCGTCATTCTTCACTCGTCACTTCCCAAGGAGGTCGACGATCGCATACGCTTCGAGCTGCACATCATGAAGACGATGGGTTTCCCTGGCTACTTCCTTATTGTGCAGGACTTCATCAACTCCGCACGCGACGAACTGGGTGTCATGGTGGGTCCGGGACGTGGTTCGGCAGCCGGCTCTGTGGTGGCTTACTGTCTGGGTATTACCAAGATAGACCCGCTGAAATACGACTTGCTGTTCGAGCGTTTCCTCAATCCTGACCGTATCTCGCTGCCTGATATCGACACCGACTTCGACGACGACGGGCGCGGCAAGGTGCTGAAGTGGGTGGAAGACAAGTATGGTCATGAAAACTGTGCACACATCATTACCTATGCCACCATGGCGACGAAGAATTCCATCAAGGACGTTGCCCGTGTGGAGAAGGTGCCAATCCCCGTATCCAACGCACTCTGCAAGGCCATTCCCGACCGCTTGCCTGATGTCGATGGAAAGACGCCCAAGATGAATCTTACCAACGCCATCAAGGCGGTTCCTGAGTTGCGTGACGCCGAGGCCTCCACCGACCCTGCCCTGCGCAACACCATCAAGTATGCCAAGATGCTCGAGGGTACTGTGCGCGGCACGGGCATCCATGCCTGTGGCTTCATCATCTGTCGCGACCCCATCTCCGACTGGGTACCGGTCTCGACGGCTGACGACCCTGACTTCAAGGACACCAAGACCAACTGCACGCAATACGACGGACACGTCATTGAGTCGACGGGACTTATCAAGATGGACTTCCTGGGACTGAAGACGCTGTCGGAGTTGAAGGAGGCTTGCGAGAACATCAAGATTACGCGTGGCATAGATATCGACTTGGACAACATTCCCATTGACGACCCGAAGACTTACGAGCTATACCAGCAGGGACGCACCATCGGGACTTTCCAGTTTGAGTCGGCAGGCATGCAGAAATACCTGCGCGAGCTGAAACCCACTGTCTTCGAGGATCTCATCGCCATGAATGCCCTCTACCGTCCGGGACCTATGGGATACATCCCACAGTTCATTCGCCGTAAACATGGCGAGGAGCCCATCACTTACGACATTCCCGTCATGGAGAAATACCTGAAGGACACCTACGGCATTACTGTCTATCAGGAGCAGGTGATGTTGCTTTCGCGTCTGCTTGCCGACTTCACGCGTGGTGAGAGCGATGCTCTGCGTAAGGCGATGGGTAAGAAGAAGAAAGACATCGTCGATGCCATGAAGCCCAAGTTTATTGAGGGCGGTAAGAAGAACGGTCACGACCCGAAGGTGCTGGAGAAGATTTGGA
>CAMNIA010000005.1 GCA_946540105.1 uncultured Prevotella sp.
GTAGCCGTTGCCAACAGCAAAGTACGCCCGTATACCGCACAGCGTACGTGTCTGGACTTCGAAATATAAAAAAGTAAAAAAGTAAAAAGGTAAAAAATAAAAAATAAAAAATAAAAAAAGAGGGGGTGTCTATTTTGTGACACTCCCTCTTTATGATTTAGCTATGACTTACTTTTTGTTCAAAGCGAGGTCGATGGCTACAGCGATGGCTACGGTAGCACCAACCATGGGGTTGTTACCGATACCGAGGAAGCCCATCATCTCAACGTGGGCAGGAACAGAAGAGGAACCTGCGAACTGTGCATCGGAGTGCATGCGTCCCATGGTGTCAGTCATGCCGTAAGAGGCAGGACCTGCTGCCATGTTATCGGGGTGCAGGGTACGACCCGTACCACCACCAGAGGCTACAGAGAAGTAAGGTTTGCCTGCCAGTGTGCGTTCTTTCTTATATGTTCCTGCAACGGGGTGCTGGAAACGTGTGGGGTTGGTTGAGTTTCCTGTGATGGAGACATCAACGTTCTCGTGCCAGAGGATAGCTACACCCTCACGTACATCGTCGGCACCATAGCACTTTACCTTCAGACGGCTGGGATTGTTGCCATAAGGAATCTCCTTGACAATCTTAAGCTCGGAGGTAAAGTAGTCGAACTGAGTCTGTACATAGGTAAAACCATTGATGCGGCTAATAATCTGGGCAGCATCCTTACCAAGACCGTTCAGGATAACACGGAGAGGCTTCTTGCGCACCTTGTTTGCCATTTCGGCAATCTTGATGGCACCTTCGGCAGCTGCAAACGACTCGTGACCAGCGAGGAAGGCGAAACACTCAGTCTCCTCACGGAGCAGACGGGCAGCAAGGTTGCCATGACCAAGACCCACCTTACGGTCGTCGGCCACTGAACCAGGGATGCAGAAGCTCTGCAAACCAATACCGATAGCCTCGGCAGCATCAGCAGCGGTCTTCACACCTTTCTTTATAGCGATGGCGGCTCCGCAGACATACGCCCACTTTGCATTCTCGAAGCAGATGCGCTGTGTGTCCTCACACATCTGATAGGGGTCTACACCAGCTTTTTCACATATCTCGTTGGCTTCCTCAATGCTATTGATGCCATTGTCTTTCAGGGCTGCGAGCACCTGGTTGATGCGGCGCTCCTGACTTTCAAATTGTACTTTCCTAATCATCGTCGTGTCCTCCTTATTCTTTACGTGGGTCAATAGCTTTTACTGCGCCCTGCTCCTCGGTGGTACGACCATAAGAACCGGTATTCTTCTTCATAGCCTCATTGGCATCCATACCGCCCTTGATAGCTTCCATCATCTTGCCGAGGTGAACATATTCGTAACCACAAACCTCGTTGTTTGCATCGAGATACATCTTGGTGATATAACCCTCGGTGAGTTCGAGGTAGCGGGTACCTTTGGCAACAGTGCCATAGAGCGTACCAGTCTGAGAGCGAAGACCCTTACCCAGATCTTCAAGTCCGGCGCCAATAGCCAAGCCGCCTTCAGAGAAGGCAGACTGCGTGCGTCCATAGACAATCTGTAGGAACAACTCTCGCATAGCGGTGTTGATGGCATCGCACACGAGGTCGGTGTTGAGTGCTTCGAGTAGCGTCTTGCCTGGCAGAATTTCACTTGCCATAGCAGCAGAATGGGTCATACCGGTGCATCCGATGGTTTCCACCAATGCTTCCTGGATGATGCCGTCCTTCACATTGAGGCTGAGCTTGCAGGCTCCCTGCTGAGGAGCACACCATCCGATGCCGTGAGTGTAACCCGAAATGTCCTTAATCTCTTTTGCCTGAATCCATTTGCCCTCTTCGGGAATGGGTGCAGGACCATGATAGGCGCCTTTGCAGACGCTGCACATGTTCTTCACTTCCGTTGAGTAAATCATGTTAAAAGTATTTGTTGTGTTAAAAGCGTGGTGCCGCGAGCGGGACTCGAACCCGCACAGCCGTTATGGCCAAGGGATTTTAAGTCCCTCGTGTCTACCATTCCACCATCGCGGCAGCCTGTGATTTTTTTGAATCGGGTGCAAAGGTACAAAAAAAAATAATAATTGGCAATTCTTTTTGAAAAAAAATGATGCATACAGAGAAGACACTCAACCGAGAAGGGGCGGTTTAGTGTTTCTTGCGTGGAAGGAGACGCTCCTCGAGTGCCTGGAAGACAACAAAGAGAGGCGGCACAACGAAGAGGAGTGCGATGGTTCCGATGAGCATTCCGCCGATGGTTCCTACTCCCAGAGACTGATTGCCATTAGCGCCCACGCCTGATGCCAATGCCAGTGGGAGCAGTCCGAACACCATTGTCATGGAGGTCATCAAGATGGGACGCAGTCGGACTGCCGCGGCACTGAGTGCTGCAGCAGTAATGCTCATGCCCTGTCGGCGGCGTTCTGAGGCGTACTCGGTGAGGAGGATAGCTGTCTTGGAGAGCAGTCCGATAAGCATAATGAGTCCTGTCTGCATGTAGATGTTGTTTTCGAGTCCCCAAAGGCGGGCAAAGAGGAAGCTTCCCGCAAGTCCAAAGGGTACGCTGAGGATGACAGCGAGGGGGATGAACAGACTCTCGTACAGTGCGCAAAGAATAAGATAGATGAAGACGATGCACAGAACGAAAACGGCTGTGGTGGTATTTTCTGCCGATGCTTCTTCACGTGTCATGCCGCCGAACTCGTAGCCATAGCCTTCGGGAAGCACAGTCTTAGCCACCTGGCGAATAGCTTGTATGGCTTGTCCGGTACTGTAACCCTCAGCAGGAGTGCCACTGACGGCAATACTAGGAAAGAGGTTAAAGCGCGACAGCGTTTCGGAGCCATAGATGCGGGTGAGCGTAAGATACTCTGCGATGGGTGCCATATTTCCTTCTGCATTGCGGACAAAGATATTATTGAGAGACTGTTCGTCCAGTCGGAATTGCGGTTCCGCTTGTACCATGACACGATACAACTTGGTGAAGCGCACGAAGTTAGAGGCATAGATGCCACCAACGTATCCGCCCAGCGCTTGCAGCACATCGCTGGGTGCCACACCATGTCGCAAGCACCGTGCGGCATCAACCTCGACACGGTATTGTGGATACTTCAACGAGAAATTGGTGTAGGCGCGACTAATCTCCGGTCGGTCATTGAGCGCTGCGATGAATCGGTTGGTGAAGGTGAGCAGGTCATTGATGTTACCACCCTTTTTATCCTGCACATGTACCTCGAAACCATTGATGCGTCCAAAGCCTGGCAACATATTCTGAGTGTTGACCTGAATCTTGGCATTGGAGATGTCGGCAGTACGCCGATAAATCTCGTCCATGACACTTTGGACATCATCGCCTTTAGCAGTACGCTCACTCCACTTTTTCAGTTTCAGTGTGAAGTTACCATTGGATGCAGACTGGTCGAATCCTACACTGCTGCCTGCCACCAGTGAATAGGTTCGCAGTTGTGGAATGTCGCTGATGCGTTGTTCGATATTTTGCATGATGCTGTAGGTCTGCTGTAGCGTGGAACCTGGCGCCGCCTGTACATTGATAAATATAGTACCCATGTCTTCGTTGGGTACGAGTCCTGTCTTTGTTGTCTTTATGAAGACCCCCAGAACAACAACCGCCACCGCGACGAGTAAGGCAATGAGCCACTTACGGCGGAAGGTTTTTGATACGGCAGTTTTATATTTGCTGGCAAGTGCTGTGAAGGCCGTTGCAAAAACGATGTGGAAGCGTGAAGAGAAGCTAAGTTTCCGGTTTCTGTCCTGGTCGTTTGTCTTGTCAACTTCATGAGGTGTCATGATGAGCGCACACAAAGCTGGAGACAGGGTCATGGCATTAAGAAGAGATATTGCAACAGCAATAGCCATGGTGATACCAAACTGCGTATAGAATGTTCCCGTTACACCTGGTATAAATGTCACGGGTATAAAAACTGCCATGAACACCAATGTAGTGGTGACGAGTGCCGAAGTGATGCCATGCATCGCTTGTACGGTGGCCTCGTAGGGTGAGGTATATCCTTCATCGAACTTAGCCTGCACCGCCTCTACCACCACAATAGCATCATCGACAACAGTACCGATGACCAAGACGAGTGCGAAGAGTGTCAGCATGTTGAGTGAGAAACCGATGGCATAGATGGCAGCAAGCGTGCCAATGAGCGAGACAACGATAGCCACTGCAGGTATGAATGTAGAGCGGAAGCTTTGGAGGAAGATGTACACAACAACGATGACCAGTAGCAGTGCTTCGATTAAAGTTTCGAGGACGCTTAGAATTGACGCGTCAAGATAATCCTTCTTTGACTCTAGATCCTCAATGACAATGCCTGGTGGCAGTGTCTGTCGGATGTCTTCAACCTCACGGTCAATCTGCTTGATAATCTCGTTCGCATTCGAACCGCTGGTCTGATTGATGGAGACATTGATTCCGGGATGCCCGTTGGTTTCTCCGATGAAATCGTAGCTTTGTGGTCCCAGTTCCACTTTTGCCACATCGCCTATGCGGAGTACGTCACCGTTTGGCAGTGAACGGATCACCATATTCTTATAGTCAGTCTCCTCTTCATAACGTCCGCGGTATTTCAGCACATACTGAAAAGTGTTGTCCGAGTCCTGTCCCAATGTACCGGTAGCTATCTCGACATTCTGTTGGTCAATTACCTTGGTGATGTCGGCAGGTGTCAGTCCGTAGGCAGCCATTTTCTGGGGGTTGAGCCAGATGCGCATGGAGTAGTCTGCCCCCATGACATTTACCTCGCCGACCCCAGGAATGCGACTGAGACGCGGTTCGATATTTATCTTTGTGTAGTTTGCCAGGAAAGTCCGGTCGAAAGAGTCATCGGGACTATAGAGTGTAATCTGTTTGATGTTGCTGGTTTGACGCTTACGCACCGTCAGTCCACTCTTCACCACATCGCTCGGCAGCCGGCCCTGCACCGTTGCAGCTCGGTTTTGAACATTGACCATCGCCATATCGGGGTCGGTACCCTGTCTGAAGAACACGCTGATGGAAGCCCTTCCGGTGTTGGAAGCACTAGAAGACATATACATCATGCCCTCAACACCATTGATAGCTTCCTCGAGTGGTACTACAACACTTTTCTGTACCGTCTCAGCATTAGCGCCTGTGTAGTTTGCAATGACACGTACGGTAGGCGGTGCGATTTCCGGAAACTGTTCCAAGGCAAGGCGTGAGAGTCCTAGTAGTCCGACGAGGACTATGAGCACGCTGATGACACATGCCAGGATAGGTCGGTCGATAAAAGTTCTGACTTTCATATCTCGACACCCTCCTTCAGTAGTCCAGCACCCTCGCCGATGATAACGTCACCCTTTGTGAGACCCTTTTCTACAATATATTCCTTGCCGTTGTTCAGTCGGAACACCTCGACAGGTGTCGCCTTCGTTTTTCCATTCACTACGCGATAGACGAAGGTACGGTTTTGGAGTTCGTAAGTGGCAGTTTGCGGAATGACAATGCAATTATTCTTGTATGTAGGAAGGAGTACGGTAGCATTGGCCCCATTTCGTAATAGTTTCTCAGGATTAGGGAATACCGCCCTCAAGGTGACAGCGCCTGTGGTGGCATCGACAGTGCCACTGACAGCATCAATACGTCCTTTATGTTCATAAACAGATCCGTCAGGCAGTTGCAGTTCTACCGCAGGTGTTTGCTTGACAAATTGTTCCAGACTGCCGTATTGCTGCACCAAAGCCATTGTTTGCGTTTCAGTAATGGAGAAATAGGCATAGACCTCATGGTCATCAGCCACCGTTACCAATGGCTGTGGAATGTTACTGCTCACGAGTGCTCCTACATGGTATGGAATCATGGATGCCGACCCGCTGACAGGGCTTTTCACTTCGGTGTATCCCAGGTTGTTGCGCGCATTGACTTCCTGTGCTTTCGCCAGTGCCAGAGCCGCTTTAGCCTCATTGAGTTCATGGAGTGCTTTCTGCACCGTATAATCGCTGATAACCTGCCCCGCTTGGAGTGTGAGGCTGCTCTCATATTCCATCTGTGCCGTAGCCAGTTTGGCCTTAGCCGTCTCCACATTGGCTGCCGCCACTTTAAGCGCAGCCTGATAAGGCACTTGGTCGATGATGAAAAGCGTTTGTCCCTTTGTGACCCGCTGCCCTTCGTTGATAGCTATGCGTGTAATGGTTCCGCTCACTTGGGGGCGAACCTCAACAATCTGGCACCCTGTGAGTCGGGCTGTATAAGGAGACTTCAGAGTCAGATTGCTCAGTGTCACATTGAGCGTTTTATATTGGGCCTTTTCAGGGTGTTGCTGTTTGCCTCTCCCGCCACATGCGTAAAGTAGGAAGGTTAATGCGGTGAGTAGGAAAAGGAGGAGTTTAGCTTTCATGCCATTTCTTTTATTTAAGTATGTTATCGTGGCAAAAGTAATCATTTTTTCTGTAAAAGCCACACACTTTTCGTTAATGTTCCAAAAATAATAAAGGTAAATAGGTAAAAAGGTGAAAAGGTAAAACCATCATTCATAAATTATTGTTATCTTTGCAGACAATTATGGGCATATTATATATTGTACCTACTCCTGTAGGTAACATGGAAGACATGACACTACGTGCTATCCGCATTTTAAAAGAGGCGGATTTAGTGTTGGCTGAGGACACCCGTACTTCAAGTCATTTGTTGAAGCATTTCGACATTAAGCAACACCTGGTGTCACACCATAAATTCAACGAGCATGAAGCCAGCAGAGGGGTGGTGGAGCGTCTTTTGTCAGGTGAAACCATTGCGCTGATTAGTGATGCCGGCACGCCTGGCATCAGCGACCCTGGCTTCTTCTTAGTGCGTGAAGCCGTAAAGGCTGGCATTGAGGTACAGACGCTGCCGGGTGCCACCGCTTTTGTTCCCGCACTGGTGAGTAGCGGACTGCCTTGCGACCGTTTTTGTTTTGAGGGGTTCCTTCCTCAGAAGAAGGGTCGTCAGAGCAGACTCAACGCGCTTGCCGACGAGAAGCGTACAATGGTATTTTACGAATCGCCATACAGGCTGGTGAAGACGCTGCATCAGTTTTGCGATGTTTTTGGCGCAGACCGCCAGGTCAGTGTATGTCGGGAGATTTCAAAGATTCACGAGGAGAGTGTCCGTGGTATGCTTTCCGATGTTATCTCGCACTTTGAGGAGCAAGAACCTCGGGGAGAGTTTGTCATTGTAGTAGCAGGTAAGACGTAAGAAATAAGAAATAAAAAATAAAAAATAAAAATTAAGATGGGGTTTGAAGTTTATGAAGAAGATATTTGTTATTGTCATAGGCCTATTGAGCCTATTGGCCTGTCAGCAAAAAGGAAACAGCACAAGTGACAATGTGCCAAGACGGGTTTGCGACTCGCTGAACCGCATTATAGAGTTGAAGAATAACGAGATGAACGACATGATGGGAACTCTGAATGACATCGAAGAGGGTTTCCGTGCCATCAATGCCGCAGAACAGCGTGTCACCATCGCAAAAGAAGGCGAGGGCACCTCGCAAAAGGAGCGAATTCGGGAGAACATGGAGTTCATCACCGAGCAGATACAGCAAAACCGCGAACTCATCAACAAGTTACGCAATCAAGCGCGCCAAAGTACCATAAAAACCGATCAACTACGGCGTACGCTTGACAACTTATCACGTCAATTGGAAGAGAAAGATGCCCAGTTGAGTCTGTTGCAGGCAGAACTGGAAGCCAAGAATCTGCAAATAGGCGAGTTGAACACACAGTTGACCGACCTTTCTTCCGATGTCAAGACGCTGCAAGAAGAGTCGAGCCAGAAGTCGCAGACCATCACTACCCAGGACAAACAGCTCAACACGGCATGGTTTGTCTTTGGCAACAAGAAAGAGTTGAAAGACCAACACATTCTGGAAAACGGTGAGGTTCTGCGCTCGAACTTCAACCGCGACTATTTCACCAAGATAGACATCCGCATAGACAAGGAGATACGCCTATATAGCCGTTCGGCCAAGATATTAACGGCACACCCTGCAGGAAGCTATATGCTCACGCAGGATGCCAACAAGCAATACATACTACGCATCACCAATCCGCAGCAGTTTTGGTCAACCAGCAAGTATCTTGTGGTCTTGGTGAAGTAAGAGGAATGATGTTTGATGTATGATGTTTGATGTTTGAAGTTTAATAATTAAAAGAAGAGCCTCCAAGGAACTCTCTCAGCAAAGAGGTTGGTGGTATTTGCTCTTCGGAAATTGGCTTTATATATCTCAGGAACTTGCGTAAGCGGTAGGCTTCGGCAAACTCTTCGCTGTTTTCGTACACCTGCTCCAACAGCGGCTCTGCCTGTCGCTTAATGACAGCCAGTTCAAATAACATGGCAGAGTTGAACATGGCATCAGCATTTTCCTGAAAAGGAAATATCCAACGGTTTTCACCTTTACGGACACTAGGCCACCGATGGATCGTTTCCTGCGCTGAAACACCCCGATACTTATAGTCACGGATTATACGCCTAAGCAGTCGGTTGTCGGTGGTTGGTACATAGTTGTGGTTATCAAGCAGTATCGTGGTTAGGGCAGAAGCGTAAACACGGAAAATCTGTTCATCGGGAATATCGCTAGTCAGTTCTGGATTTAAGGCGTGGATGCCCTCAACCACCAGAATTTCATTGCCCTTTAGCTTCAGTTTCTTTCCACTCTTCTCACTTTTCCCCTGTTGGAAATTATAGCGGGGAAGTTCCACTTCTTCACCTCTGAAAAGCGCATTCAACTGTTCGTTCAGTAGCGGAAGGTTCAAAGCATGCAGGTGTTCAAAGTCATATTCGCCAGCCTCATCCTTAGGAGTTAGCTCTCGATCGAGGAAGTAGTCGTCAAGGGATATGCCGATAGGCTTCAACCCGTTGACGGCAAGTTGAACTGACAGACGTTTACACGTTGTCGTCTTGCCACTGGAGGACGGACCTGCTATCAGCACCATTTTCGTACCTTTTCTATTAGCAATCTCGTCGGCAATCTGAGCTATCTTCTTCTCCTGTAAAGCCTCACTAAGCTGAATCAACTCATTGGTACGGCCGGCATCGATAGCTTCATTCAAATCACCCACGGTACGCATGCCAAGTATTCCCTGCCAGCGGTGATGCTCTTTAAAGATTTCAAACATTTTATCCTGTCGCACGAATGTTCCCAACTTTGAAGGGTCTTCCATTGAAGGGATACGCAACAGGACACCATCGTAGTAGCATTCCAGACCGTAAAGGTATAGCTGACCCGTCGAGGTAAGCATGGAGCCATAATAATAGTCGGGATAGCCATCAATATCGTAGTAAGTGGTATAGAGTGAGACCAAACCCTCCAATAATTTCACCTTCGAGAAAGAACGCAGCTTTCGGAACATGCTTATAGCTTCCTCGGTAGTTGTCTCATGCCGATGGATGGGGATGTCGGCATCGATAATCTGTTTCATGCGCTGACGCAGTGCATTGACATCATCTGGAGTGACGGGACGATCCAGGCGCAGGTCGACATAATAACCATTTGACACTGGGATGTCAATGACCACAGTGCATTCAGGCCATAAGTCGTGGGCAGCCTTGTTGAGTACAAAGAAAAGACTGCGTGTATATGCACGAATGGCTGAAGGGTCATGTAAATCAAGGAATTCAATATCCTTGGGTTTATAGACACGATAATGCATTCCCTCTACCTTATTATTGACTCGTGCGCTAATCGGTCCATATTGCATTTTAAGGCCTAAAAGCGAAAAAATTTCAGAAAGTGTGGTTCCGATGCTTATATTTAAAGTTTTTTTATTATTTTTGCAACGGATTTTAACTTGTTGTTCCATAGACGATAGTTTTAGATGCGGCAAAGTTAGCGAAAAAATAAAAAATAAAGAAACAAAAAAATAAAAAACTATGTCAATCTGGGTTATTTTTACGTTACTGGGCTCATTAGCACTCCTCATGTACGGAATGAAGTCTATGAGTGAGGCTCTCCAGAAGATGGCTGGTCCGCAATTGCGACACGTTCTTGGTGCTATGACTACCAACCGCTTTACAGGCATGCTTACGGGAATGTTGGTCACAGCTAGTGTACAATCTTCGACGGCAACCACGGTGATGACGGTCTCGTTTGTCAATGCGGGACTGCTCACATTGGCTCAGGCCATCTCCGTCATTATGGGAGCTAACATTGGTACAACACTGACGGCATGGATTATGTCGGCAGGTATGTCTTTTGATGTTAGCCAGTTGTCCTATGTGGCTTTCTTCTTAGGTATTATCCTCATCTATCAGAAGAAATACCGCTATATTGGAGATTTCCTGTTCGGATTGGCATTTCTGGTCTTTGCGCTTTCCATACTACGTACAACAGGTCAGAATATGAATTTAGGGGAGAACGAGGCACTGCTGTCTTTCTTCTCCAGCTTCGATCCCAACTCGTTCTGGACCACACTGACATTCCTCTTACTGGGTGGAATCATGACCTTCTGTGTCCAGTCTTCTGCAGCCGTCATGGCTATCACCATGATTCTGTGTTCCAGTGGTGCACTGCCCATCTATCAAGGTATCGCACTAGTTATGGGAGAAAACATTGGAACCACTGTTACCTCTAATCTTGCAGCCATGTCAGCCAACACGCAGGCTCGCCGTGCCGCTTTAGCCCACATGTTCTTCAACGTCTTCGGCGTTATTTGGATTCTCTTTGTTTTCCGTCCATTTATTGACATGGTATGTGGATGGGTTGGCTATGATACCACACTGACCGTAGATGGTGCTGGCAAAGCCGCTTTCCTGGAAAATGCTGCCAAGCTGAGTTTCGTATTGGCTGCCTTCCACACTGCCTTCAATGTAGCTAATACCTTTATCTTAATATGGTTCATCCCACAAATAGAGAAATTTGTATGTTGGGTCATCAAATCGAAGAAGGTGGACGAGGAGGAAGACTTCCGGCTGCATTTCATCACTGCTGGTTTCATGAAGACTCCCGAGCTTTCAGTACTTGAAGCCCAGAAGGAGATACAGTCGTTTGCCAGCCGTATGCAGCGCATGTTCGGAATGGTGCGTGAACTGCTGACTCTTTCCAGCAGTGCTACCGATAAAAAAGACAATCAGGCCGGCGACTTCAACAATCTCTATACGCGTATTGAAAAATATGAAGGCATCAGTGACAACATGGAACTGGAGATAGCCAAATACCTAGACTCCGTCAGTGATGCGCACCTCTCTGATGAGACTAAAGCCAAGATTCGCGCCATGCTACGTGAAATCTCAGAGTTGGAGTCTATCGGTGATGCTTGCTATAACATGGCACGCACCATTAGTCGGAAATATAACGGCAAGCAAGACCACTTTGTTGATCGCCAGTATGACCACCTGCATCAGATGATGGAACTTACTGACCAGTCGCTCACCGAGATGAATCGCCTGTTGGGAGGACGCAAGGACTCGTACGACATCAACCGGTCTTTCAATATTGAAAACGAAATCAACAACTACCGCAACCAGTTAAAGTCGCAGAATATCAACGACATCAATAATCACGAGTACACCTATGCCGTAGGTACTATCTACATGGATATCATCAACGAGTGCGAAAAGCTGGGCGACTATGTAGTTAACGTTGTTGAAGCACGTATGGGTACACGCCAGAAAAACATGTAAACGACAAGTGACAAACAAAATAACAAGGCATCATGAAGAAGCTATTTTTATTAAGCACGCTGTTGCTGATAACTTTAAATAGTATGGCGCAGGTGACCTCTTCTGGCATCAACGGCAAGGTGTCGGACGGAAAAGAAGACATCATCGGAGCTACCATCACAGCACGGCACGTACCAACAGGAGCGGTCTACTATGCCGTCACGAACATTGATGGAGTATATTCTATTACCGGAATGAAGGCAGGCGGTCCTTATGAGGTAGAAGTTTCCTATATAGGATACCGTACTACAAAGTTTACGGACATCCAACTTCAGTTGGGACAGAACACCGTACTTGATGCCCTCATAACGGAAGACAGTCAGCAGCTCAATGAGATTGAGGTGGTGGCAGCGACACGCAACACCATGCGCTCTGACCGCTCCGGAGCCGTCACCAGCATGAACCTGCAGCAGATGAGCACCGTGCCGACCATCGGACGCTCCATGACGGACCTGATGAAGATGATGCCACAGTCGGCAGCAAACGGTGTCTCCGTCGGAGGAGGTAACTTCCGCCAGTCTAATGTTACTATTGACGGAGCCTCGTTCAACAATGCCTTCGGCCTTGACGAGACATTATTACCGGGTGGCGGTACCCCTATCTCGCTCGATGCACTGGAGCAGATGACCATCTCGGTCACCCCCTACGACGTACGTCAGAGCGGATTCACGGGAGGTGGCATCAATGCTGTCACACGCAGCGGTTCCAACGAGTTCAAGGGTTCTGCCTATACCTACATCACTAGCACCAGCCTGAAGGGCGCTCGTGTAGGCGACACATCGCTTCCTGTCACTAATGGACGCAACGACACCTATGGTTTTACCCTCGGCGGTCCCATTCTCAAGGACAAGCTCTTCTTCTTCGTCAATGCTGAAATAGAGGACAATAAGACTGAAGGTCCTATGGCACGTGCGGGAGACGGCGGTACGACCTTCTCTAATACCAGCCGACGCCCGTTGCTGAAAGAACTGGAGAGCCTCTCCGACTATCTCCGCAACACCTATGGACTGGAGACCGGTCCGTGGCAGGAGTACAGCGTCAAGACCCCGGCCTATCGCATTCTGGCACGTCTGGACTGGAACATCAACGACAATCATAAGTTCAATATCCGCTTCTCCAAGTCCAACCGTAAGAAAAGCAATCCCGCCACTATATCGCGCACCATAGGGAGCAGCCAGGAGACAGCGATTTATAATGGTAGCCGCAATAACTATGGCAGCAACACGAATTACGGGATGTCCAGTTTCTCGAGCCGCTATTATTCCGAATTCCGCTTTACCACTTTTGCTGCTGAGCTGAACAGCACTTTCGGACAATGGCGGAACACGCTTCGCGGCACGTGGTCCTTTCAGGACCAGCCTCGTTCCAACGAATACGGCCTCTCTATTCCTGTCATCGAGATTGTGATGAGCGACGGCCAGTCGCCCGCCCACTATCCGACATGGGCAATGACGGGCGACCTCTATTCCTATGGCAATGTGGCACAGACCAAGACTACCGTCATCACTGACGAGCTGAATGTTACCATTGGCAAGCACAACCTCTTTGCCGGCATTCAATATGAGCATAACTACGCCTCCAACGGCTACGCGCAGGCTGCCGCAGGATACTATGCCTATGAAGCCACGCCCCAGCAGGTCGCCACCGGTCAGTGGGCAGCTATCTTCAACGCGCCTCCCCGCGTCTTCGGTATAACCTATGGCAACGATACCAATCACTCTATGTACACGGCTGAGATGAAGACCAACCAGTGGTCATTCTACATTCAGGACAACATTGCCCTCTCAGACCGTTTCCGCATGTCTGCCGGCGTGCGATTTGAGCTGCCGTCGTATCCGTCGCTCGCCAACTGTTATAATCCCGATTACTATGCCCTCGACTTTGGCGGTCAGCACTTCCGTACCGACAACACGCCAACAACGAGCCTGTCATTCTCGCCTCGAGTGGGCTTCAATTGGGACATACTGGGTGACCGCCGCTACATCCTGCGCGGTGGTTCTGGCGTGTTTGTAGGACGCCTGCCTTTTGTGTGGCTTGTCTCGGCTGTGCTTAACTCCGGCATGGGTCAGACCTCCTACGTAGCCACCAACAGTAATGGCAAGGTGAAGCCGTCCTTCACCATGAGCCAGCAGGACATGCTGCAGCAGATTAACGCTCAGGCATCGACCTCCGTGCCCAGTGGCCCTACCATCCTGAGTGACAACTTACGCATGCCCAAGACGTGGAAATCGTCGCTGGCCTTCGATGTCAGGCTGCCCTACGACATCGACTTCACCGTTGAGGGTGTTTACCAACGCGACCTCAACCCCGTTGTTGTCAGCAACAAGGACATCTATTGGGACGGCAGTTCCACCATCGACCTCGGCCACGGCGACGTACGCCACAAGATGTCGTATTACGATGCCTACCACTCCGCCTACGTGCTGGAGAATGCCGGTCGTGCTGCCTACTACGCCTCACTGAGCTTCCAGCTGCGTAAGAAGTTCGACTTCGGACTCAACCTCTCTGCCGCCTACACGCTCTCGCGTGGCAAGTCCTACAGCGAGTGCATCGGCTCACAGGTGTCTTCCGCCTATAGCAACTACCGTCACAGCATTCATGGCGTGAACGACAATGAGACGGGCTACTCCATGTACGTTGCTCCCAGCCGCCTGCTTCTCTCTGCATCCTATAGGCTCAAAGAGGGCAAGCACTCCACATCCACTTTCAGTCTTGTCTATGACGGCTATCAGTACGGCTACCTGAACGACTATGCCTACAGCCGTTACTCCTATGTCTTCAACAACAATGTCAACAGCGACGCCCTGGCTCCCGGCAACCTCATCTACGTGCCCGCCAGCCGTGAGGAACTGAACAGCTGGAACTTCGTCGACAACGGCACCGTCAACGGACAGACCTATACTGCCGACATGCAGCGAGATGACTTCTGGACTTACATTTGTCAGGATGACTATCTGAAAAATCGTAAGGGTCAGTATGCAGAACGCGGCGGTGCGAAGATGCCTTGGCATCATCAGCTCGACTTCAAATACTTGCGTGAGATGACATTCGACTGGGGTAAGACGAAGCACACGCTCCAACTTGGTGTTGACATTCTGAACCTGCCTAACTTCCTATGCAAGGACTGGGGAGTATTCAAGCAGGTTTCCAGCAATGCGCTCCTAAACTTCAAGAACGGTCAGTACACATACAACCTGGTAAATGGCAAACGCCACACTGAGACTTTCCAAAACTTCGAAAATAAAGACTCTACCTATCAGATTATGTTCACCATCCGCTACTTGTTCAACTAAGCTTTCACGCTAATTCAAGAAATACCAAGCACTCCCCTATTCCCCTTCTGCTTTCCAAAAGCGGAAGGGGTTTCGGCTTAAATGACCATTATAATAGCGGCGGTCGCCTGTAACCTCTTTCCCAATGAAATGGGGAATTACTGGAGTTTCCGAAGCGTCAGACAGTTCTACCTCTGCCATGACAAGCCCTTCATTATCACCGAAGAACTCATCGACTTCAAAGGTATGGCTGCCACTCTTCACAAGCCAGCGACGCTTGTCAATAATTGCCGACTCACAGAAAGTCAACATCTGTTCTGCATCACTGACAGGAATCTCTTGTTCGAACTCGTAACGTGATAAGCCGCCGTCCTGTGAGGGACCTTTAATAGTAAGGTACGCGCGTAAAAGTGTGCTGCCATCATCCTGGCACGTCTCCTTCATGCGAATACGCACCGTCCTGCCATGCCCGCTACAGATATACCCTTGGCGAATATGGCTACTGGAAAAGGCCTCGCGCTTATAAGAGTCATCAAGCACAAGGAACTTTCGCTCTATCTCTAATGCCATCTTACTAATTTGCCATCATGGAGAAAGTCCAAACCATATAACAGATGGCGAGGATTATAAGCACTCCGAATATCCACATAATGACCTTCTTACCCTGTTCTTCCTGCTTCTTCTGCCAAGCTTCACGCTTGGCGGTACCTTTTTTGTTTGACATAATATTATTATTTTAGTTACTTAATCTTCATCCATAGAAGGAAACTGCATCAAGTATGCCTTGATGAAATCGTCAATCTTGCCATCCATGACACCATCAACATCAGAAGTCTGATAGTTGGTACGATGATCTTTGACGCGGCGGTCATCGAAGACGTAGGAACGAATCTGAGACCCCCACTCTATCTTCTTTTTTCCAGCTTCAATCTTCGCCTGAGCCTCAAGGCGTTTCTGCATAGCCCGATCATAGAGCTGCGAACGCAATAGCGCCATGGCACGCTCTTTATTCTTAGGCTGATCACGTGTCTCGGTGTTTTCAATAAGGATTTCTTCCTCTTCTCCCGTGTCAGGGTCAGTATACCAATAACGCAGTCGGACGCCTGACTCCACCTTATTAACGTTTTGTCCGCCCGCCCCACTGCTGCGGAATGTGTCCCATGACAGTTTTGCCGGGTCAACATACACCTCAATAGTGTCGTCAACCAACGGAGAGACAAAGACAGATGCAAAGGATGTCATGCGCTTGCCTTGAGCATTATACGGAGATACACGTACCAGTCGGTGAACACCATTTTCACTTTTCAGATACCCATAGGAATATTCTCCGCCTTCAATCTGCATTGTCACACTCTTGATACCTGCCTCATCACCATCCTGCAGGTTAGCGATGCTTACCTTATAACCGTGAGACTCTGCCCATCGCTGATACATTCGCATGAGCATCTGCGCCCAGTCCTGAGCCTCTGTGCCACCAGCGCCGGAATTGATTTTCAGCACACAGTCCATCGGATCTTCTTTCTGTCGCAGCATATTTTTCAGTTCCAATGCCTCGATAGCCTCAATGGCATGGCGGTAATCAGCTTCGACCTCATCCTCCGTTACCATCTCCTCCTTATAAAAATCGAAAGCCAACTGCAACTCGTCAGCAGCAGAACGCACTTCGTTATAACCATCAATCCACTTCTTGATAGCCTTGACTTTCTTCATCTGTTCTTCAGCCCGTTTCTGGTCTTCCCAGAAATCAGGAGCCTGGGTACGAAGGTCTTCTTCCTCGTATTCTATTTTCTTTTCATCTATCTTCAAGTACTTGTACAATGCATCAGCACGCTCAAGCACATCCTTCAGTTGCTCTTGTGTTATCATATTGCTTATTCTGCATACATAGCGTCAATCTGTTCCTTGTAATTTTCACAAAGGACCCGGCGCCGAATCTTAAGTGTATTGGTCAATTCGCCACGTTCCATTGACAAATGATGAGGGAGCAAGGTAAAGCGTTTCACCTGCTCATAGTGAGCCAACTGCTGCTGCAGCGTGTCAATGCGTTCCTTCATCATTTCAATGATACGGGGGTCGGCACAAAGCTGTTCGCGACTCTCGAAAGCGATTCCGTGTTTCTCAGCATACTCTTCAAGAAGGGAATAGACAGGCACGATGAGCGCAGAGACAAATTTCCGCTGGTCAGCTATAATGCTAATCTGGTCAATGAACTTGTCAACCAAAAGCTTCGACTCAATCATCTGTGGTGCAATGTACTTACCGTTCGATGTCTTAAACAGGTCTTTGATACGCTCCTTCAAGAACAGTTCGCCATTTCTCATATATCCTGCATCACCAGTACGGAAATAGCCATCGGCAGTAAAAGCTTCCTTTGTAAGGTCATCACGATTGTAATAGCCACGCGTGATAGTGGGACCTTTAAGCAAGATTTCGTCACCCTCACCTATCTTCACATCAATGCCTTCAATAGGTATGCCGACACCACCTACGGTAAAAGGTTCGCCCAAGTGGTTGCAGGAAACAGTAGCCAACGATTCTGTAAGGCCATAGCCGACAACCATGTTAATACCGATGGAATGGACAAATTCCTCAACATGTGAAGAGACTGCAGCACCTGCCGTAGGAAAGAAGTGTGCATTCTCCAAGCCTAGTTCCTTGCGCACCAGCGAGAAGACCGTCCGGTTAAGCATCTCATACTCCAGATGTAAGGCTACTGGCGGTTTCTTGCCCAAACTAAGATACTCAATATTGTGTTTGCGACCCACTGCCAAGGCGTGTTTGAACAATTTGCGCTGCATTCCATTGGAATGGTCAATCTTATCCATCACACCCATATAGACTTTTTCCCAGAAACGAGGTACAGCCGACATACAAGTCGGATGCGTTTGACGCATGGACTGCTGAACCTCCTGAGGATGCGTATTGACAATCATGGTAGCGCCTTCAGTCAGCGAAAGTATCGCCCATCCTCTTTCAAAGATGTGGGTATATGGAAGGAAATTCATCACACGGTCATTCTCTCCTACAGGGACACATTTGTCATTAGCCTCGAAAGCCGCATGAAACTGTCCGTGCGTTAGAATCACACCTTTAGAATCTCCGGTAGTACCACTCGTATATAGAATATTCGCTATATCATCATAAGATGCGTCACGTTGTAATTGCGCTACTTCTGTCTGCCGTGGCATGTTTTCGCCTAGCTTCAAGAAATCGCTGAAATAAAGACTGTTAGGATCGTGGGTGGCGATACGCACTTGAGAGTCAAAGACGATAATCCGCTCCAACGAAGGACACATTGAGAAAACACGCCGAGCCTTGTCATATTGCTCCTGCTCGCCAACGAAGAGGAAGCGTATTTTCGCATCGTTGACCATGAACTGAATCTGCTGTTCGGAACTGGTAGCATAGAAAGGAATGGTAACAGCTCGAACTCCCCATGCCCCAAAGTCACATTCAAGATACTGTACTGAA
Source organism: uncultured Prevotella sp. (assembly GCA_946540105.1). Taxonomy (GTDB): domain Bacteria; phylum Bacteroidota; class Bacteroidia; order Bacteroidales; family Bacteroidaceae; genus Prevotella. The sequence continues at coordinate 18,405 of CAMNIA010000005.1, forward strand.
TTCTGTGAAAAGATGCCGATGTTCTCCTGCACCTTTACACCAAGGTTGAGGAGTGCATTAGACACTTGGTTCACTACCTGCGACACTTGGTTCCAGGACAGCGATTTCCACTCGCCTCCGCTGAAATCCTGATAGATCAGCATTTCACGGTTGCCGTACTTTTTAGCTTGCTCGTGAACAAGCACTGACATGTGACAATTGGTCTGCATATACACAATAGTATTAATTAGGTGCAAAGGTACAAAAAAAAGTGAAAAGTGAAAAGTGAAAAGTAAAAAAAATCGTATCTTTGCATTCGAATATGAATTACAACGACTATACCACTGAGGCTATTGGTCTGCTTCAGCAGCTCATCCAAACGCCATCCTACAGCCGCGAAGAGGATGCGGCTGCTCAGATTTTATTCGATTTCATCGGCAAATGTGGATTACCCGCGAAACGAATAGGTAACAACATTCTAGTACAAGAATCTCTGGATGCGCAAAAGCCGACCCTACTCCTTAACGCACACATTGACACCGTGAAACCCGTCAGTTCGTGGACACGCGACCCTTTTACTCCTACTATAGACGGCGATTGCCTTTATGGACTGGGGGCAAACGACTGCGGTGGAGGACTCGTAAGTCTGTTGCAAGCATTTCGTATCCTCAGAAACAAGCCTCTGCCCTACAACCTGATTTTCCTTGCATCCTGCGAGGAAGAAGTAAGTGGTTCAAACGGATTTTCATTAGCACTTCCTCAACTGCCCCCCATTGATGTCGCCATAGTAGGTGAGCCCACAGGAATGCAACCGGCTATTGCAGAGAAGGGGTTGATGGTTATTGACGGTATAGCACACGGCAAAAGCGGACATGCAGCCCGCGAGGAAGGCGTTAACGCTATTTACGAAGCACTGGACGACCTGGTGTGGCTTCGTGACTATCGGTTCAAGAAAGAAAGCGCGTTATTAGGACCTACTAAGATGACGGTAACGATACTGAACAGCGGCACACAGCACAATGTAGTACCTGATGAATGCCGCTTTGTGATTGATGTCCGTACTAACGAATATTATCAGAACAAATATCTCTTTAGCTTCCTGCAGAAACACATGAAGAAATGCGAACTAAAAGCACGGTCCTTCCGTCTGTCTTCGTCACATATCAACGAGACCCACCCGCTGATTGAGTGTTGCAAGAAGATGGGAATGACTCCTTTTGGTTCTCCTACGCTTAGTGACCAGGCACTGATGCCCTTCCCGTCGTTTAAACTTGGTCCTGGTGACAGTGCCCGCAGTCACTCCGCTGATGAATATATCCGCCTTAGCGAGATAGCGCAAGCGATAGAAACGTACGTCACACTTATCACATCACCTGCCTAGCCAGCTTTCAGGATTTAGCTTCGCCGTCTCTCGGCGCAGTTGGAACTGAAGGATATTGTCTTGTCCTACCCGCCCAATAACCTGTCGCGTAGTGACACGCTGTCCACGCGAGACATTGACACTGGAAAGGTTACAATAGACGGAGATATAACTTCCGTGTCGCACCATTACGACCATCGTACCCCCGAAGCTAAAGACACGGCTCACCTCACCATCAAAGATGCTGCGTGCCATTGCCCCGTTTTCTCCTTGAATATTGATACCCTTATTATCTAATGTCACGTTGCGCAGACCTTCAACATTATACTGACCGAAGTGGCTCACAATGCGATAGCTACCTGTAATAGGCATCGGTAGCCGTCCGCGATTGCTCTCAAAATTGCCGCTGATACGAATGTCCTCTGAAGGTGCCGTCATTGGAGCTCTCTCAACCTTGCGCTCTTCCTCTTTACGCAACTTCTCGGCTTCACGTAAACGGCGGTCAGCCTCTTCCTTCTCACGTTTGCTCTTGGCAGCCAAGGCTTCAGCTTTCGCTTTCTCTTCACGCGCACGGGCTTCTGCCAGTCGTTTCTCGCGGGCAGCAGCTTCTGCACGCCGTTTCGCTTCTGCAGCAGCACGGGCTTTCTGACGAGCAACCTCCTCGGCAATCAGCCTATCAATCTGTGCATTCAGTGCGGCGTCTTTCTGCTTCTGCTGGGCAATGATTCCCTGAATGGCTTTTTGTTCTTTCTGCAGCGACTTTACCACATTTTGCTGTTCCGTTTGCTTGCCTTCCAGTTCACGGCGTTCGTGCTCACCCTTTGCCAACAGACGTGTCTTCTGCTCCTTGGCATCATTCAGCTCCTGATACTTGGCGGAGAGCTCTTGTTGTTGAATCTTTACTTGGTCTCCCTGCACATGCTGATAGGCAGCATACTCCTTCATAAAGCGAAGGCGACGGAACATCTGAGCAAAATTATCTGCGCTAAAGATAAACATCAGCTGACTTTGCGAAGAGCGGTTGCGATGCATATATCGCATGGACTTGACATAACGTTTCTTGCACGTTTCCAATTCATGCTTCAGGCTGTCTATCTGTTCACCCATATAGGCAATCTCTGTATCCAGCGCGCTAAGGTCACGTCGAATGGTATCAATAGTACGGCGTTTGCCAGCTATTTCCGTATTGATAATCATCAGATTTCGCAAGCGTTTCTTAACATCTTGTTTAGAGGATGCCAAGCGTTTCTCTTGTTCTTTGATCTGTTGCTGTATCTGCTTGCGTTGTTTTTCCAGATCCTGTATAGAGAGTGTTTTCTGAGTCTGGGACTTCTTTGTATTGTTTCCTGTCTGTCCTGCTCTCTTTTTCCTAACTTGCGTAGTTTTCTTTGCAGCAACAGTTCTCTTCACACCTGCCGTATTGCGTTTTTGCTGCGCATACGGAGTAAGTGCAAAGGAAAGCAGGATAAGGATTAAGATGCTAAGTCGCTTCATTCGTCAGCGTTATAGTGACATAAAACGGCGAAGGATTTCATCGACTGGCATTTGTCTGTATTTGCCTGACAGTTCTGTCCTTGTCTCCCAATCTTCGTCCTTGCCTATATAGTTGAGCTTCATGTCTATCTTCACAAGTTTATCTGGAGCAGTAAAGGTTACCATGTGTTTGGTTGGGAAGAACTTCCGCTCATTGGCTTTAAACTCATCGTAATCCCAGTTCAGCTGATAATTGCCGCGAACATAGTCATCATACTGTATATTAGTCATTTTGATGCGTGCGTTCTTGGCATCTGTCAGCCAACGGTATGACAACTTGCCCTTGGAATAGGAAAGCACCACGTCATCATCGACGCCTGGCTCTGCCTGCAGGTTGTTCTGCTGACTTTGAGTCATATAGGAGCGTCCAGGCTGATAGAGTTCGTTCCAGAAAAGGGCTTGGAGTGTGTAAAAGTCGATGTTGTTAATGCGCAGGAAGTCCAGCTGGTCATAAGGGACTTTCAGGTACTGCTTGTTGATACGGTCAACAATAAGCACATAATCTTTGGTAAACTCCAGACGGCCTGCCTCCACAAATCCAAAGGCCATGAGTTGCAGTCGGATGACATCATCACGTTTCATTTTAAGGTTTCCAGTCAGTGTCATCTGTCGATTGCCGACCTCCACGCTGAACTTAATCTTAGACGTAATGAACCGTACCAGTTGTGCGTTCTCGCTCACCTGTCCTAAGAATTCCTCTTTATTAAGGGGAGCCTGTGGACCGTCAGCTTGATTGTCCACTACAGTTGTTGACCTATCTTTGCGTTGCATCGCCTTTTCCGACTTCGTCTTCCTTTCCGTAGTCTGCTCACTCTTCAGCCTACCCGAATGGCGTCCCAGGCCTTTGCTTGAACTACACGCGGTCGCCATCATCAGGGCGATAACCGTTGCTGTCATCAATACAAAACGTGTTGTTTTCATTTTGTCAAGTATTTTTTGTTTTTTATCTTTCTCATCAGTAATTGCTTATCGGTAGTATCACTGGCGTCTTCGTCATAGTGATCAAGGGCTTTCTGCCACAGTTCGAGGGCTTTGTCATGCAAGCCAGCCATATAATAGATGTCGCCAGCATGCTCCAGCATCACGAAGGAGCTGTCGGGGTCGTTTTCTATTGTCTGGTCAATATATGTCTTTGCCTCCTGATAGCGTTTCTGTCGGAAGAGTATCCATGCATAGGTATCTAAGTATGTCGGATTCTTGGGTTCTGCCTTCACCGTCTTCAGCGACATTTGTTCTGCATCAGCCAGCCGTTCGCCTTTCAGGCTGAGGTAGTACGCATAGTTATTCAAACAGCCTATGTTATCGTCTTTCCACTGCAGACAGGAGTCATAGGCGGCGAAGGCCTCTCGCTCCATGCCTTTCTGATGATATATGTCACCCATCACCGCATAGAAGTCGGACACGATTTCAGGGTTGCTCTCCTGCGTAATAACGCCTATGCCGTTTTGGAAGGCATCCAAGGCACTGTCCAGATCTTTCTTTTGAAAGTATGCCATCCCTTGATAGTAGTAGAATGCCATTTCCTCCGGATTATACTGACGGGCATCGCGACAGAGGGCTATCACTTTGTCATGGTCTTCGGCCTGCCATGCGTAGCTGACCAGTTGTAGACGCGCTGCCGCGTGGTCTGGTGCCATCTGCAGCACCTGTTCAAGTACCTGACTGATGCTGTCATTAGACATTTGCTTCATATTCATATAGGCTGCACAGAAGATGGCTACCTCCACGTCTGCCTGCGGCATGTTGAGCATGCGGTGAAACAGGTTAAGCACATGGGTTGAGTCTCCTCCGTTCTGCTCGCTGTCGGCAATCACGCGACGCATCAGTCCTATGCGGTCTTCTGTTGTTGCGTTCTTGTTCACAAGCACCCGCTCAACGTATTCGTTCATCATTACAGAGTCTTTCTGGTCGCCGTAATAAGCCAGCAGTGCCAATTGTGCGTTACGGTTCTCAGGCTCCTGACGCAGGATGTCCTGATAGATGCCGACGGCCTTCTTCTTCTGTCCGTTGACATAGAGGGTGTTAGCATACAGGCACAGGTAGTTATTGTCATTCGGATATTGGTCAGCCAGCATTTTCATCTCAGCAATAGCAGCCTGCTTATCGCCTTTCTGTGTGTAGAAGTTACTCTTGGCATACGACAGCCGCTCGCTTTTTCCTTCTATTGTCTCCAGCCGTGTCAGCGCCTTAATGGCATTGTCATAGTCTTCTTGCTGTTCATACAGTTGGATGAGCATGCCCAGGACATCCTCCCGCTCAGGGTATTTGTCATACAAACGCTGCAGGGCGGTGGTAGCCTCCTTGTATTGCCGTTGACTGACATACACGTTAGCCAGCGTCTCAAGGTACGTTTCATTATCGGGCTCCAGCCTACTGGCTTTCTGAAGATAGGCGAGCGCCGTCTCTTTTTGCTTCAGTGCCGTATAGTATTGTGCCAGATAATAAAAGGCCTCTGAGCGTGTGGAGTCTATCATGACGCAGTGTCGCAACAAGTCAAAGGCAGCATCGTCATTCCCTTTTTGCCGTTCGCAGACAGCCTCCAAGAATAAGGCGTCATAGCGTTTCGAGAGCTGAGACGCATCTGACGGACTGACCTGTGCAAGACAAGTCAATCGCGTTGCGAGCAATATCAAGAATAGCGTCTGCTTCATAATCACACCATCACTTCCCGCTCTATTCTACTTTACACCGGTATGCCCGTAGCCTCCCTCGCCACGTACGGTTTCGTCCAATTCTTCTACCACAACCAACTCGCTCTGTTCGTAGCGAGCAATAACCATCTGTGCAATGCGTTCGCCGTCGTTTACAACAAAGTCTTTGTCAGAAAGGTTTATCAGCACCACGCCGACCTCACCACGATAGTCGGCATCGATGGTTCCTGGAGCGTTCAGCACCGTCAGCCCATGCTTCAGTGCAAGTCCGCTGCGAGGCCGTATTTGAGCTTCGTAGCCTTCGGGCAGCGCGATGTGCAAGCCGGTAGGTATCAGGCGGCGCTCCATAGGGTGCAGCGTTATGGGAGCATCCAAGTTGGCACGAAGATCCATGCCAGCACTTTGGGGGGTGGCATAGGCGGGCAACTGCTGATGTCCGCGGTTCACCACTTTAACACGAACCACACTTCGACCGTCAGGTTGAAGAATCTTATCCATCATTAGAAACGTTTCTCTTATATTATAAATAATGTGCAAAAGTAGTTCTTTTTTCTCAAACCACCATACAAATTACAAAAAAATACGCAAAAATTGTCACTTTTCAGATTTTTTCGTTAACTTTGCACGTACTTTAATACAATTATTTCACAATGAACAACGGAAACGACAATCAAAAACAGCTGCAAATAGAAATACCGCCTGAGGTAGCTCAGGGCGAGTATGCCAATTTTGCTATCATTACCCACTCCAGTAGCGACTTCTTCGTTGACTTTGCCCGTGTAATACCCGGCATCAACAAGGCACAGGTGAAGAGCCGCGTCATCTTGGCACCTGAGCACGCCAAGCGTCTGCTGGGCGCACTGCAAGAGAACGTCATGAGATATGAGCGCGAATTTGGCACCATTAAAATCCCACAGCAGAATCCGCGCACCATAGCCCCCTTCCCTAACAATAAGGGCGAGGCTTAGCCGTCATGTTGAAATCGCTGCTCATAGCGCTACCCATGCTGGTATGCGGCATCTTTACGGTGGAGCTCCTGCTTAGCTGGCTCCACAAAAAAGATGTCTCACAAGGTTGGTTGTCGCTTTGGGCTTTGGTTGCGACGCTGTTGTATGGCGGTCACTTCTTTTATTTTCACCATAGTACGAGCTGGATACCCTTGAGCGACAGTATCTATATTGCCTGTAATCTGGCTGTCTATCCGTTGTACTTGGTGTACATCAGCACCCTCACCGACAGCCGCCCCTTTAGCAAGCAACCTTTAATGCTGACTTTACTCCTTGGTCCTGCCGTGCTTTTGGGTATTGCGGCGGCATTCCTCTACACACAGATGACGGAACGTGAGACGGCAACTTTTATCAGTAGCTATCTCTATCAGGGAGTTTACCAGGACCTGCAGGGACTGCCCTTAGCACAGAGCATCATCCACGTCACTGCTCATCTGGTCTTTGCCGTACAGGTCGTTGCAGTTATGGTGACAGGTATCCGCAAGATTCATCGCTACAACCGACAGCTGAAATACCTCTACGCAGATACGGAAGACAAAGAACTGGCAGGCATTACCGTCATTCTGTGGCTGTTTGTCGCTACTTCACTGATCTCGGTGTTTGTCAACGCCATCGGGCGCGAACACTTCTGCGACACTTTACAGTTAGCATTTGTGTCTGTTGTCTTCTCTACCCTACTCTTTAGCATCGGATGGATTGGATTGCACACCTACTCTCTTGCAATAGAGATGAATCAAGACGCTGCACCGCTGGAGCCACAGCCGGCAGAAGCGCTGACGAGTTCCGACTCGTACATACTGGCCATGCAGTTTGACCAACTGATGAACAGCGAACAGATATACCTGAAACACGACTTGCGACTGGATGCTATAGCACGGCGGCTAGGCACCAACCGTACCTATCTGTTAGCCGCACTGCGTCAGGAAATGGACACCACGTTCAACGAGTACGTCAACCGCAAGCGCATCAACTTTGCACGCCAACTGATGACGAACAATCCGTCAATGTTGAAGTCTGAGATTGCCGCACGCGCAGGCTACAACTCGATGTCGGCATTCTACCGCAACCTGAAAACATTTAACGACTAATTATTGTCTTTTTCGTTCGCCTTCTTTCTGACTACTCACACGCAGTGAACAGTCGGAAATCAAGACCTAATTTGTAAATTATACGTAGGTTTTGCAAATATGGGAATAGGAATTGCAAAAATGCAACACGCCATACCTTTTATATTATTAACTTTGCGAAAGTATTGGAAAAACTACGCAAAGAAACTAAATTCTAAGTAAACATCATAAGCTATGAGAAAGGCAAGACTTTTACCTATATTGTTACTATTTGTGGCAGGAGGCGTGAATGTGCAGGCTCAGGAAGAAGACCTGCGGAAAGACTTTGAGAACTACCGCAAAGGAGCGCATAAGGACTATGACGACTTCCGCAAGCAGGCGCTGATGGAGTATAGCGACTTCGTACGCCAGGCGTGGAAGAAATTTGGTGCTGAGCCTGCCGTTCCCGTTCCCCAAGAGGAAGAGATTTTCCCGATGCTCGCCCCAGGTGCCGACCAAGAGACGGCATCGTGGTTTGGCAGACAGATGGACAAGCTGAAGAACATGTTCAAGAAGAAGGGTAAGAAAGTACCCGACCAGCTAGCACAGGTAGAACAGCTGCAGAACCAGCAAAAGGCCGAAGAGAAGAAGAAGGAAAAGAAAAACAAGAAGGAAAAAGCTGAAGAGAAGAAGGAGAAAGCTGAGCAGCAGAAGCCTGAGGCGAAAAAACCTGTCCAGATGGCTGTCAAGCAAGTCATCCAGCCTGCACCCCTCATCAAGCAACCGGAACCGTTGGCTGAAGTCAAGCAGGATAAATTTCTGGAGAACGATTACGTTGAATTCAGGGTTTTTGGCACTTTATGCAAGGTGCGCATCGGCGAGAACTGCCGTTTTAAACTCAACGGCATCACTTCCGACGAAATTGCTGACATCATCCGCGACGAATTCCCCAAGACACAGTATGACAACCTGCTATACGACTGTCTGCAGGAGCGCAAGCACCACGACTTGTCGGACTGGGCATATTACCAGATGCTGCTGACACTAACGCGCAAGTTCTACGGCGAAAACAGCAACGAAGGAACGCTGGTGCTGGCTTTCCTCTACTCGCAGTCAGGCTATAAGATGCGTATAGCACACGACGACAGCAACCTATACATGTTGGCTGCCACACGCCACTTCATCTACAACAAGTCCTTCTACTACATGGACGGCGAGTGGTTTTTCCTGCTTGACGGTCGCAAAGCCGAGAAACTGTCGGTCTGTCAGGCTGGTTTCCCAAAGGAAAGCTCACTGTCACTTCAGATTTCGGCGGCACAGCGTTTAGACATGAATCCTACTGGCGAGCGTACCATCACCTCCATCAAGAATCCTGACTTCACGTTTACACTTCACTCGAACAAAAACTACCTCGACTTCTACGAGACCTATCCCTCGTCGAACATCGACAACAACTTCATGACGCGATGGGCGATTTATGCCAACACGCCACTGGAGAAAGGCATTCGCGACCAACTCTATCCGCAGATGAAGGAGAAACTTCAAGGACTCTCCGAACTGGAGGCTGTACAGCAGATGCTGTGGTGGCTGCACGGCAGACTGGACCTCGAAGGCAGCATTAGCAATTCCGACACCTTCCTGTACCGCTACGACGAAGACTGCTGGGGTGAAGACCGCGCCTTCTTTGGCGAGGAAACGCTATTCTACCCCTACTGCGACTGCGAGGACCGCTCCATTCTGCTCTCGCATCTGGTACGCGACCTCTTAGGACTCGATGTCATCCTCGTCTACTATCCAGGACATCTGGCAATGGCAGTCGGTTTCAACGAGCCAGTAGAAGGCGACTTCATCATGCTCGACGGACGGAAGTTCATTGTCTGCGACCCCACCTATATCGGTGCTAGAGTCGGCGAGACGATGCCAATCGTAAACAACGACGATGCCACCGTCATTCTGTTACAGAAATCATAACAAATCAATTATTTAGAATACTCATGAGAAAAAGACTTTTAACACTGTCTCTACTTTGCGCAGTCGCTGTGACTTACACAATGGCTCAAGGTATGAAAGTAGTAGAATTCAAGCTTCTGGAGAATGACCTTACTGCCAATACACACGGCACGTCGAAACAAGACCAGAACGGCGAGACGGCAGCACTCATCAAAATTCAGACACCAGAGCGCGGCTTTACTTTCGACGGAGGCTCGCTGGGCATCGTAGCTACCGAGGAACATGCCGGTGAAATCTGGCTTTATGTGCCCCGCCGGGCCCAGAAACTCATCGTTCAGCATGCCGCCTTTGGCGTGATGCGCGACTTCTTCTACCCCATACCCATAACGGGTGGACGAACCTACGAGATGCTGATTGACATTGGTACGGGTCGCTACGCCACCATCACGTCACAGAAGGCCGGCTCGGAGATATACATTGACGGAACACCTGCAGGCAAGGCTCCCGTCTACAACAAATACCTGAACTACGGCAAACACGTCATCGCCGCCAAGAAAGACCGCTATGAAGGCGAGACTGAGATTTATGTCACCACCAACGATGACAGCAAGAAGGCACGCGTCATCAATGTTGAACAACGCGACATGAGCGACCACTTCGGCAATGTAGAGGTGAGCGTTGACAACAAAGCCGACATCTGGTTCGAAGGCAAGAACGTGGGTAACGGCAAGTGGGAAACGCAGCTGCGCGAAGGCAACTACGTCGTGGAAACACGTAAGGCCGACTGCGACCCTGTCAAGACGTCGTTCACCGTCGTGAAACAACAGCATAACAGCATCAAAGCTGCTGCGCCTACGCCCCACACTGGTGTACTCAGCGTCTATACACGTCCACGCAACGCACAAGCCACCATCAACGGCAGCCAAGTCATCGACATGACAGAAGCACACACACTGCCTATTGGCACCTACCAGCTGGCATTCAGCCGCAAAGGCTATGTACCGAAGAATCAGGAGTTCACAGTCCGTCATAACGAGACTACGCGCGACACCGTAACACTCGAACGTATCAAATACATCAAACCCAATACCTTCTATTTCGGCGCAGGCTACAGCATCCGACAGCTGGGCGGTATCACAGCGCTGGTAGGCGCTACCTACAAGAACTACGACCTGCAGGTAAGCTACACCTTCGGATTAGGCAAGTCGGATAACGTGCATTGGTACTCCACCGACGGCAAGGACACCTATCTCAGCACCATGACATACAAGCGCTCAACACTCGCCGTCAAGGCTGGTTACCAGTTTGAGCTGACTGAGCGTCTGGGCATCACACCACAAGTGGGTGTTGAGTTCGAACGCTTGTCGGGCACTGTTGAGCAGGGAACCAATACCTATGGTGATGGCGCAACCGCCACCTGCATCAGTTTGGGAGCCAAGCTGCTGTTTGCTCCTGTCGAACGCTTCTACGCCTTTGTCAACCCGGCTTTCTCTATCGCGGCTAAGAAGGACGACAACTTCACGAAGATAGCTGACGCCAGCGACATCAAGGCTGGTGGATTCATGATGACTATGGGCGTCATCTTTAACTTCTAACCTTTCTCCTTAAATTATATAGTATACTCATAACATAAGACACTTAAGATATGAAGACCAAGAATATCATCATCATGCTGGCCGCACTACCCCTCGTGGCAGGCTTCACAGGATGTAAGTCGGACGACGAGACCTCAGCTCGACCTGCTAAGGAGACGCTGATAGTGCAAGGTGGCGACATCACCTTCTCCAGCACTGAGGAGAAGAAGTACGTAGCCATCAATGCCGACTGCGCCTGGCACGTGGTCGACTTCCAAGTAAGCGATGCATCTGGAAATATTGATACCGATAAGTCACAACGCGGTGATTTCGGCGACAAACTGTCGGTGGAACCAATGCGCGGCAACGGCAACGGCACACTCATCATCAACATCAACAAGAACAGCGGCACGCTGAAGCGTGGCAACGCATACATCATCCTACAGTCCGACGGCGGTCTGCGCCAACGCGTCAACATCACACAGCTCAGTAATGACCCAGGCATGAGTATCGACGGCACTTCTGACGGCGGTCTTGACTTCACAATGGCTGGAGGCGATAAGACGTTGACTATTGAGAGCAATACCGCATGGACCGTAGAGACAAAGTATGACGGTCTCACCAGCGACTGGATCACGTTGAGCAAGGCAGCAGGAAGCGGCAACGACTTCATCACAGTCACCACCACTGCCGAGACTACAGGACAAAACCGCGAGGCTACCCTTTTGTTTAAGTATGACAACAAGGTTGCCAACGTAATTGTACGCCAAGGTGCCAAGACCGACATCACGCTGTCGCTTGACAAGCAAGGCATACTCTTTACCGCTTTTTATATTCCGGAAGAACATTATGAGTTCGAGAGAGAACACATACAAGAACACTGGGAGAGTCAGACCGTCAAGGTAACATCCAATGCCAGCTGGTCAGTCAATGTCATTACGAACGATACAGAGTCGTGGCTCAAGGTCGACCGTACCAACGGAATCGGTAACGGTGAATTCAGCGTCGCATGTAACGCTATGACAACGAACACACAGGGCAAACAGGCTGTTATCGTGGTTGTTGCAGGCAACAAAGCAAGCTACCTATTCATCAGTCAGGCAGTAGAGGGCTATAGTGTTGACCAACTCACTGTCACGACACTTTACTCGATGTCCGTCTTCAACGACTATGCCAACTTCCGCTTCGACTTTGTCAATGGGCAACAGGGCAGCAACCAGCCGACTGGTGAGTATGGTGTCGTATACAGTACGGAATACACTGAACCCACTGTTGACAATGGCACCAAAGTGGTTGCCGGTAGTGGCAAGACTTCAGGTAGCGTAGCAGTAGAGGTTAAGAACCTTCAACCCTCCACCAAGTACTACGTCCGTGGCTTTGTCTATAGCGGCAATGGTGTAAAGTACACGCCCAACACGGTAACCATCACCACATCAGGCAGCTCCAACCAGCCAGGCGAGAGCGACAACCCAGACCCGCAGCTGGCTCGTCAACACTACTAAGATATTCATTTGGTCAACTTAAAAGATGTCAACATGAATTATTATCAAATATATAAAAAATCGCGGTTTCTCTTGCTAGTAGCGATGCTACTTTCTGTGTCGTGGATTCATGCACAGAATGAAGAGATATTTGCCGTGGAGCAGAATCAGGAGATAACCCCAAATCAACCTATTACTGCAACACGGAGCGTTACCATAACACCAGGTCTTGACTCTGCGTGGCTTACGGACATGTCGATGGGCAGTGCGTGGGTGAATCCATTGGAGTTTATTGCGAGTATTTATTACCCCAGTTCAACTACGACATACACGTTCGTGAACAGTATGCGTGGTACAAACAACCCGAAGGATGGCGAATTGCAGACTGATGGGACAACTGGAGGCTCTGGCTATAAGCCTGAGTCTATGAACCTACCTCGTTGCGGCGGTTACGTTGTCTTTGAACCCCAACAAGATGGATCTCTAATTGTCCCCATCCGTGTCTTCACAAATAAGCCTCTATTTGTTACCGATGGAAATGGCAAAGCCAAGACTGACATCCAGTTCAAGGATGCCAGCGGTCAGACATATACGCTGTTGACAACAACCCTTTGTGCAGTTTCAGATACTGAAGACGTGACGGGATTCGTATCGTTTAACGTCACTAAAGGTGAGAAGTATTATGTGTTTAGCACAGGTTCTAAGGCACGTTTTGGTGGCTGTGTCTTCTCTACGGAGACCATCGAGATAGACCCTGCCACAATGAAGGATGTGAAGGATATCCTCGAAGGTGCCACAGCCACTACAGCAGAGCCCTATGCCGTACTGAGCGACAACAATACTGTGCTGACATTCTACTATGATGACCAAAAAGAGTCAAGAGGCGGTATGGATGTTGGACCGTTTTCAAGTACTACTGACAGGATGTGGCATAGTTATAGAGAAAGTATAACCTCTGTCGCTTTTGATGCATCTTTTGCTGACTATACACAGTTGACCAGTACTGCCATGTGGTTCTATGACTTTACAAATATGAACACAATAAGTGGCTTAAGCAATCTTAAGACTAACAATGTGACGAGTATGTATAGTATGTTTGGTAACTGTACTAGTTTGCGAAGTCTTGACATCAGTGGCTTAAATACTGCTAATGTAACCAATATGGAAAGTTTGTTCTCTGGCTGTTCTGCATTGACTAGTATAAATCTGACAGGCATCAATACGGCCAACGTAACAAACATGGGTTTCATGTTTAATGGATGTTCATCGATTAACGAACTTGATCTGTCAGGATTTAATACTTCCAATGTCACTACGATGGTTGCCATGTTCTTTGGTGACTCCCAACTTAAAACTATCTACGTGAGTAATTTGTGGAATGTAGAAAATGTCATCAGCCACAGTAATCTATTTAGCAACGAAGTCCCCGCTCCCATACGACGTGCGCTGCCAGAGGATAGTGGTGAAAGGTTGTTTGAAAATTGTGAGTTACTTGTGGGAGGAAAAGGTACTTCCTACAACGCTAATCACGTGAATGTAGATTATGCCCACATTGACGGAGGCGAAAATAACCCTGGCTACTTTACTGATGTCAATACTACTGCTGACAATGACCTGGAGATTTTTGTCATTGACTCTAATTCCACATTTACATCCGGTGAATCGATTACACCTACTCCGAGCATTGTGCTGACTCCCGGAAATAACACAGAATGGTTAGTTAACGACTATTTGGGTTTCGATTCTCAGAGGAGTTCAATAGATTTTGCTGCCAATACTTATTATCCCAATAAGACCTTAACTAAGACTTTTTCTAGGAGCATGTGTGGAACAGACAATCCTGTAGATGACAACGGTTCATCGTATGTTCCACAAGACAAGAATTTGCCTTCTTTAGGTAGTTACTTCATCTTCGAACCCAAGCAAGACGGTTCGCTGATTCTTCCCGTCTCCATTAATGCCTCAAAGCAGCTCTTTGTGACTGACGGAAATGGAAATATCAACACAGACATTCAGGTAAAGAATGCTAACGGTCAGACTTTGAGGATGCTCGCTTCGCCCTTGTGTGCATTCTCGGATATGGTCACAAATGGCTTTATATCTATGAACGTCAAGCAAGGTCAGAAATACTATGTCTTCTGCACTGGCTCTAAGATGCATTTAGGCGGCTATGTGTTCTCGACAGAGGCCATAGAGATTGATTCTGGCACCATGTCGAATGTAAAGGATGCACTTGCTGGCAGTACTGAGCCTTACGCTATTTTGGCCGACAATACGCTAACATTCTACTATGACAACCAAAGGTTCGCCAAAAACGGAATGAGTGTCGGACCATTTACAAATCAATCAGAACGAGAATGGAGTAATCAAACACAAAGTATCACTACGGTTGTTTTCGATGCTTCGTTTGCTAATTGCACTACAGTGAATAGTACGGCTTATTGGTTCGATGGTTGTTCTACACTTACATCCATTCGTGGTATAGATAATCTGAAAACTGACAATGTGACGAACATGGAATCTATGTTCAACTCCTGTTCCAGTTTGACAAGTCTTGATTTGAGAAGCTTCAATACTGCAAATGTAACGGACATGGCAGGCATGTTCGCACTTTGTTCCAGTTTGACAAGTCTTGATTTGAGCAACTTCAATACTGCCAATGTGACTAACATGAGAAGAATGTTTTATGATTGTTCTGGCTTGACGGGTCTTCATTTAAGTAATTTTAATACAGGTAAAGTGAAATACATGGACAGTATGTTCCAGAACTGTTCCAATATAACAACCATCACCGTTGGTGAAGGATGGACAGTTGAGAATCTTCAAATCGGCAAGCAAATGTTTTTGAATTGTACTAGCCTTAAAGGTGGAGCTGGAACTACTTATGATGCAAGTCATGTTGACCACACCTATGCCCATATTGACGGCGGTGAGAACAACCCGGGTTACTTCACTGATGCCAATGCTAGCACGGAACCGACGTTCGACTACAATGGTGTGCTGACGGTTAATGGTCAAACGACGATGCAAG
>CAMNIA010000006.1 GCA_946540105.1 uncultured Prevotella sp.
CCGCCGTAGACGGTTTTGCAGACCGTTGACTAAGCCACTCATCCAAGGCACCGTTTTTTAAATGCGGATGCAAAGGTACTAAATTTCTTTTGGTTCACCAAATATTTAGCAGAATTTTTTGCAGTTTTTTTTCATTTCACATTCCTGGCAGGGGTCGACATCGCCTTTTAGAACTTTATAGATGCGCCTGCAGGCATAGGCTGTTGCTGCAATTAGAACGATTAGTGTAAGTGTTATTTGCATCTCTCGTCATACATGTTATTACACCATGAGCGTCAGCCTCTCAGTTTCCTGAGCAGCACCTTGTTGATGGCTTGGATTTTGCGTCCACTTTTTTCGAGGTCTCTGCCGATGTCCTCGCGTACATTATTTATATTATTAAAGAGGTCACTAAAGGCATTCAGCAGTTGGTTGGGCTGTGCGGTATCTTCGGAGACGTGTGGATTAGCTACGATTTTCAGTCCCAGTGGTTCAATGTGAACTTCAATGTCTTTGCCCGTCATGATGGGGTCTCCGTCATAGTGTATGGCTCCAGGCTTCTTGCGTCGGATGTGTATTGACTTTGTGCGGAAGGTTTTGATTTTCGAGTTGTTTGACAGCGTCTTCATGAATAGGTCTGCCGCGATTTGCGGTGCGTCGAGCATGCTGAATGGCTCCATGACAATAACATCCAGTTCGCCGTCTTTCATGGTGGCCCCTGGAGCGATGTATGCGTTGTTGCCATATTGTGACGCATTGGCGCAGGCAATGAGGAATGCTTTTCTGTAGACAGTTCCTTGCTCGTCAATCAGCTCATAGGTTTCAGGCTTGTATTTCAGTCCCTCCTTCAGTACGTTTTCCACATAGGTGATGGGGCCACGCTTGCCGGCCTCGGCAAACTTCAGTGAGATGAAGGCGTCGAACCCCATGCCACAGGTACAGAAGAAGGGTAGGTCGTTGATGACGCCGTAGTCGAAGCGTTCAATTACGCACTCGTTGATGATGCTGATGGCTTGTGCCGTATCCATCGGAATGCACAGGTGGCGCGCCAGTCCGTTGCCAGAGCCGCAGGGAATGATGCCAAGTGCCGTTTCTGTGTGTACTAGCGAGCGTGCCACTTCGTTGACGGTTCCGTCACCGCCCACCGCCACCACGATGTCGTTATGGTTTGCAGCGCACTGTTGTGCCAGTTCTGAGGCGTGACCGCGATATTCGGTGAATACCACCTCATGCTGAAACCGCTTGTTGTCAAGCAGCTGTTCAATCATCTGAGGCAGTGTGCTTTTATCTCTGGTGCCCGAGATGGGATTGACAATGAATGTGACGCTCGTTTTCTTTGGCATGTTGAATGAAAAAAGAATATTCGTCCTGTGCAAAGATACGAAATAATGTTGTAAAAGTCGGCAATCATCAAATAAAATTCACGAAAAAGCAAAATATCTTGATTTTTATGCACGTTTTCGTAAAAAATGTGTACCTTTGCAGTCTGAAACTAATAATGCGGCTTCGGCTGCACTCCGTTTATGGGACAATTACAAGAAAAATACAAGCATTATCGCGAGCCTCAGAAGTATATGGAGGCTGATGTATACCCCTATTTCCGTGCCATTGAGGGCAAACAGGGAACAGAGGTTGAGATGGGAGGTCACAAGGTATTGATGTTTGGCTCCAATGCCTATACCGGTCTTACCGGAGACCAGCGTATCATTGATGCTGCCAAGCGTGCGCTCGACAAATACGGTTCTGGCTGTGCCGGAAGCCGTTTCCTCAACGGAACGCTCGACCTTCACGTCCAACTCGAGAAAGAGATTTCAGAATTTATCGGAAAGGATGACTGTCTGTGCTTCTCGACCGGTTTCTCTGTCAATCAGGGCGTATTAGCAATGGTAGTAGGCAAGGACGACTTTATTATCTGCGACGATCGTGACCACGCCAGCATAGTGGACGGTCGCCGTCTTTCGTTTGCCAAGCAGTTGCATTATAAGCACAACGATATGGACGACCTTGAGCGTGTGCTCAAGAACCTGCCTCACGATGCCATCAAGCTGATTGTTGTCGATGGTGTTTTCTCGATGGAGGGCGACCTTGCCAAACTGCCCGAAATAGTCGAGCTGAAGCATAAGTACAACTGCTCCATCATGGTTGACGAAGCTCATGGCATCGGCGTCTTCGGTCGCCAAGGTCGTGGTGTCTGTGACCATTTCGGACTCACTGACGAGGTCGATCTCATCATGGGAACCTTCTCAAAGTCGCTGGCTTCCATTGGCGGTTTCATTGCCTCCGACTGGGATACCATCAACTTCCTGCGTCATACATGCCGTACCTATATTTTCTCGGCCAGCAACACGCCGGCAGCCACAGCAGCTGCGATGGAGGCGCTGCACATCATTCAGCAGGAACCTGAGCGCATCCAGGCGCTGTGGGATGTCACCAACTACGCATTGCAGCGTTTCCGTGAAGAAGGCTTCGAGATAGGAGAGACCGAGAGCCCCATTATTCCGCTCTATGTGCGTGATGTAGACAAAACTTTCCTCGTCACCTCGTTAGCTTTCAAGGCAGGCGTCTTCATTAACCCCGTTATTCCGCCAGCCTGTGCTCCTCAGGACACCTTGGTGCGCTATGCACTCATGGCAACCCATACCAAGGAGCAGGTTGACCGCTCGGTTGTGGCATTGAAGAAGATTTTTGTCGAGCAAGGCATTATCAAGTAATGAGTGAGTTGTACGGAGTGATAAGTTAAATATTGTTTCCAAGAAGCAAATTTTTCGCTTTTCACCCCTTACTTCTCCTTTAAAATTTGTACCTTTGCACCGCTTTTTCGGGGCGTAGCGCAGTTGGTAGCGTTCCTGGTTTGGGACCAGGCTGTCGCAGGTTCGAGTCCTGTCGCCCCGACACGAGGCACATACAAATTCATAAAATATGCCAAAAGTTCTGCCATATTCTCTTGAATGTGGCAGATTTTTTGTATCTTCGCACCCGTAAGTAATGAATTAAACAACAATTAAAACGATTATTATATTTATGGCAAAGCAAATCACCCCCAAAGTCAGCTGGGTCGGAAAGGTCGACTGGGAGCTGACACATTTCCACGGCGACGAGCTCTCAACGCGTCGTGGCAGCAGTTATAACTCTTATCTCATCCGCGACGAGAAGACGGCGCTCATTGACACTGTCTGGCAGCCCTATGACCGCGAGTTCGTGAATCGTCTGCAGCAGGAAATCGACCTCTCGCAGATAGATTATGTCATCATGCAGCACAACGAGATTGACCACAGCGGTGCGCTGCCCGAACTGATGCGCCACATTCCCGATGTACCCATCTATTGCACGAAGAAGGGCGAGGCCATCATTCGCGGTCACTATCACCAAGACTGGAACTTCGTCACCGTAAAGACTGGCGATACGCTGTCGCTCGGTGCCACCACGCTGACTTTTATCGAGGCCACCATGTTGCACTGGCCTGACACGATGTTTACGTATATGGATCAGGACGGCGGCATCTTGTTCTCCAACGACGGCTTCGGCCAGCACTTCGCAACCGAGTCGCTCTACAACGATACCGTCTGCTGTGCTGAGTTGATGTATGAGGCCCAGAAATACTATGCCAACATTCTGAACCCCTTCAGTCCGTTAGTCTTGAAGAAGGTTCAGCAGATACTTGCCATGAACCTGCCGCTCAGCATGATATGTCCCAGTCATGGCGTCATTTGGAAGGACAACCCCACACAGATTGTTGACAAGTATCTTGCTTGGGCCGATAGCTATCAGGAGAACCAAGTCACGATAGTCTATGATACCATGTGGCAATCGACGCGTAAGATGGCAGAGGCTATTGCCGTTGGTATTCGTGAAGTCTCGCCTGACACCACTGTCATCATCAAGAACATTGCACACGATGACAAGAACGATGTGCTCACCGAGATGTTCCGCTCCAAGGCTGTCCTCGTAGGTTCGCCTACCATTAACAACGGCATCTCCTTCGCCATTGCCGGACTCTTGGAGATGGCAGCAGGTCTGAAGTTCAAGAAGAAGAAAGCCGCAGCCTTTGGTTCCTACGGTTGGGGCGGCGGCTCCGTCAAACTCATCAACGCTCGTCTTGGCGAGGCAGGCTTCGAGTTAGTCAATGATGGTATTGCGAAACTCTGGGTTCCTGATGTCAATGATGTCGCTGACTGCACGGAGTATGGTCGTCAGTTTGCCAAGTCGCTGTAGGCTAGGGTAGTAGAAGGAAGAAAAACAAAAAGGATTATGGGTGACAACAATAGTCAGAAGTGGGTTGCCTGTTGGGGTACAGCCACCAGCATCACCGACCGTCGCGAGGCCGTCTATGCGAAGAACCTCACGCTGCGCTATCCTGTCCGCATGTGTTTCAGCGGCACCATGCTTCGCTTTCGCTTCTCCAACCTCACTGGTACCGAGCCTGTCAGCCTCAGTAAGGTTTTCGTGGGACATACCCCCATCACCTTCGGCGGTCAGCCGTGTGTCACTATGCAGCCAGGAACAGAGACCGAGAGCGATGCCATCAGTTACGAAGTACATCGTGGCGACACCATTGAAGTCAGCTTCTATCTTGCCGACTATACGCAGATGAATGCTGGCACACTTGTCACAGGTCCCCTTTCCAAAGGTTTTTACTCTTATGGCGATTATGCCGAGGCCGACGAATTGCCGCTTGACCTCACGCGTCATACCCAGTGGTATTACTTCCTGAACACCATTGATGTTCTGACGGCTTCCGACAACCATGCTATCGTATGCTACGGTGACAGCATCACTGCACAGTCGTGGCCCGACTATATGGCGCGGATGGCTTTTGGCACCAATGCCGCCATCATTCGTCGCGCCGTCAGCGGCACCCGCATCTTGCGTCAGTATGACTGCATCACTTATCAGGCATACGGACTCAAGGGTGCCACGCGCTTTCCCATCGAGATGCGTGTGGCTGGTGCCACCGATGTCATACTGCAGCACGGCATCAACGACATCATCCACCCCGTTGGCATTGATGTCAACCCCTTCCGTCCCTGGAGCGACTTGCCCACCGTCGAAGAGATGCAGCGCGGATTCGAAGACCTGTACGTGCGTCCTGCCAAAGCTCACGGCTTGAAGGTGTGGAGCGGCACGCTGCTACCCATCTACGGTTGGCGCACCTATAACGAACAGCGCGAACTCATGCGGCAGCAATTCAACGAGTGGCTGCGCACCTCCGACCTTTTCGATGGCTGCATCGACTTTGACCAGACTGTGCGTAGCGTTACCAATCCTAAGGCTTTTGCCGACGGGTTTGACAGCGGCGACCATCTGCACCCCAGCGAGCGCGCTTACGAGGCGATGGCACATGCAGCTATTCATAAGCTTGTGCGCCGCATGCCGCGCATCGACCACGAAGAGATGTTTTGAGTGTTCATTCCCTTGACGGAAAGAGTTGGAATGTCCACTCACGCATAAAAGTTAGGGAGCGAAATGTATATGCCATACATCTCGCTCCTTATTGATTATTTACCTCTACTAATCTTTACATCATAGCGGTGAGGAAATTCTCGTAGCCCAGCTTCGTTCACGACGTAACTATGTCGGCAACCAACAGATTCTCTCAGTGCATTTCATTGTTGGACACGAAACCCTGTTTTTGTGGCTGTTTGTGTAGAAATTTAAATAAATGTTTATTTCTTTGGCTTTTTGCAGAGTAATTTGTAATTTTGCGTCTTGAAACTCAAAAATTAACGATATGAAACTGAAGATAGCTGTCTTGTCGGGCGACGGAATAGGTCCCGAGATTATGGAGCAGGGTGTTGCTGTGTTGAATGCCATTGCCAAGAAGTGTGGTCACGAATTTACATACGAAGAGGCACTGGTCGGTGCTACGGCGATTGACGCTGTGGGCGACCCTTACCCAGAGGCTACGCACGAGGTGTGCATGAATGCTGATGCAGTGCTGTTTGCTGCCGTTGGCGACCTGAAATATGACAACAACCCCACGTCGAAGGTTCGTCCGGAACAAGGTCTGTTAGCCATGCGCAAGAAGCTGGGACTTTTTGCCAATGTGCGCCCCGTAGCTACCTTCGACTGCCTGCTTCATAAGTCGCCGCTGAAGGACGAGCTGCTGCGTGGAGCAGACTTTGTGGTGATTCGTGAGCTGACGGGCGGCATGTACTTCGGTGAGAAGTATCAAGACAATGACAAGGCTTATGATACTGACATCTATACGCGTCCTGAGATAGAGCGCATCCTGAAGGTCGCCTTCGAGACAGCTCAGAAGCGCCGGAAGCACCTGACGGTAGTTGATAAGGCTAACGTGCTGGCATCGAGCAGGCTGTGGCGACAGATTGCCAAGGAGATGGAGCCTCAGTATCCTGACGTGACGACCGACTATATGTTTATTGACAACGCCTCGATGCGTGTACTGACGGAGCCTCGCTTCTTTGATGTCATCGTGACGGAAAATACGTTTGGTGACATTCTTACTGATGAGACGAGTTGCATTACTGGCTCTATGGGGCTGCAGCCGTCATCGAGTCTGGGTGAGCACACACCACTCTTTGAACCCGTGCACGGCTCGTGGCCTCAGGCCAAAGGTCAGAACTTGGCTAACCCGCTTGCACAGATTCTGAGTGCCGCCATGTTGCTCGAACATTTCGGGCTGCAGCGCGAAGGAACCTTGATTCGTGAAGCTGTCAACGCATCGCTTGATGCCAATGTCCGTACACCTGAGATACAAGTAGAAGGCGGCGGCAAGTATGGTACGAAAGAAGTGGGTGCATGGATTGTCAATTATATAGAAAAAGCCTAATAGTGTGTGTTGCGCTGTTGTCGCAACTTACGCTGCAAGCCCAAAAGGCTGACACCCCGAAGTGGCGCGACTCGCTGGCGGTGCTAAACAAGCAGATTGCTACGCAGCCGTGGTCTACCGACCTGCACTTGCGTAAGGCTGCAGTAAATCTGGAGTTGCAGCAGTGGCAGTATGCCATTGACGAATACGGGCTGGTGCTGCAACACCAGGTGCATAACCCTGCAGCCTTGTTCTATCGTGCCTATGCCGCCACTCACCTGCGCCACTACGAGGCAGCGCGCCACGACTTGGAGACGTTGCTGAGTGTGTTTCCCACACATATGGAGGCGCGTCTTTCGCTGGCTTATGTGTTACAGCGCATGGGGCGTCAGAGTGAGGCGCTTGACGAGTTGAATATGGTTGTCGAGATGCAGCCAGACTCGGCGTTGACGTATGTAGCCCGCGCGTCGCTGGAACGCGAAATGAATCAGCTGGAGGCAGCGCTGTATGACTGGCAGCAGGCTGTGAGGCTGGAGCCAATGAACAGCGACTATGTTGTATCGGAGGTGGAGTTGCTGCTACACCTTGGACGTAAGGCAGAGGCGCTGCGCGTACTTGATGAGGCTGCCGAACGTGGCATTCCCCGTGGCTTGTTGCTGGAATGGAGGAGGAAAATCAAGAATTAAAGAACAATCTCCTTTGACCGTGGTCGCCGCGTGGCACGCAATAAAGTATTATACTTTAAATTTTAAAGCGAATATATGCACGGTCATCGAAGGAGTTATTGTCGGGATGGAAACCCTTGGTGGCTTTGAAAGTACCGATGTTCAGCGGGTCGTTGATGCACTGCAGTTGTAGCGCTAACTCGCTGTCGGCGAGGGTGTTTCGCAGGAAGGGATAACCATCGCTGGCGAGAACGACCTCCCATGGCTGGAAGTCGAGGGGAATGATGCGGACGTGTCTTCTGTCAATGGGGAAGCCGTCAATAACACTATAGGTAATGTTTTGCTGGCGCATGGTTTCGAGCATGCGTGGAATGATGACACGACGAGCTATGTCGTTGCGCAGCAGTTCGTCGCGTGTCTTGCCTGCCGCCAACAGGCGGTGCACCTCATCGGCTCGCATGGCGGCGAGTTCAGCTTCGGCAGGCTTGGGGTTATCGTAATAGGTGCCACCGACAAGACAATGGCAGTCACCTACCATCCATATTTCGCGGTTGACACGACTGAAGATGACAGCCGAACAAGTGAGTCGCTCCTCGGGATGTTCCGTCAGCCGCGGAAGCATTGAGGCTGGATAGTGCTTGCGGAAGTAAGCAGTGACGCCGCGCAGGAACTGCTCACAAGTCACCGCCTTAGGCATGCGGCGTACATAGCGTGTCGTCAGCAACATGGCGTAACGCCCATTAGTAGCGCCATAGGCACCCTCCATCAGTGCACGCAACTTGTGGTGCTGGCTGTGGCGATAGGATGTCTTCGACGTGCTGCCGTCAATGACAGCTACAAAGTCAGGAGTCACGACGATGCCGTCCTCGCTTTCCCTTTTGGGATTCTTTGCTATGATGTTCTGTTCGAGAATTGTCATGATGTGCTTGTGAGTGATGCTGGCTGTGGTTGTCTTTCTTGTACCAGAAGAAATAGTCACGCTGTGCTAACTTCTCCTGTTGTGTGTGAGCGCTGTATACGGGTTCCAGCGTGTAGGGGTCGAAACCCGTGTAGAACATCTCGGTAGAGACAGTCATCGGAGTAGGGGTGAAGTCTTGCACCTGCTCGAGCTTATATCCCATCTTCCTTGTCACGCTGGCGAGTTGCGCCATGTCAGCTTCGGTACACCCTGGATGACTGGAGATGAAGTAAGGAATGATTTGTTGGTGTAAGCCCTCCTCTGCATTGATGCGGTCAAACTGCCGCTTGAAGTCATAGAACAGCTGGAACGACGGCTTGCGCATAAGGTAAAGCACGTGGTCGGAGGTGTGTTCGGGAGCCACCTTCAGACGGCCGCTGACATGACGGGTGATGAGTTCGTGAGTATATTCTTGTGCGGCACGGTTGGCATGCTCGTCTTTGCCGCGATGCAGTAGCAAGTCGTAACGCACGCCGCTGCCGATGAAACTCTTCTTGATGCCTGGCAGTGCGTCGACGGCATGATAGATATCCAGCAGTTTGGAATGGTCGGTGTCGAGATTAGGGCAAACCTCAGGATGTATGCAACTGGGGCGTCGACACTTCTCGCATGCCTTGTGGTTGCGTCCATGCATGCCGTACATGTTGGCAGAGGGTCCGCCAAGGTCAGAGAGATAACCTTTGAAATCAGGCATCTGGATAACCTGAAGCGCCTCTTTCAGAATGCTCTCCTTGGAACGGCAGGCAATGAACTTGCCTTGATGAGCAGAGATGGTGCAGAAGGCACATCCGCCAAAGCAGCCACGATGGATGTTGATGGAGTGCTTTATCATCTCGTATGCAGGAATGCGCTTACCCTTGTATTTCGGATGTGGCAGTCGCGTATAAGGAAGGTCGAAGGAGGCATCGAGTTCAGCCGTTGTCATTGGCGGGTATGGTGGATTGACGACGACGTACGAGCTGCCTGTTGACTTCTCGATGCGCACCTCCTGAATGAGGCGTTGCGCGTGTATCATGTTGGACTGCTCCTCAATGTGCCGGAAGTTTTCGGCTTGTGCGCGCTTGTTGTGCAGACATGTTTCGTGACTGTGCAGTACGATGTCGTCAGCCTGAGGCGTGTACTGGTCGGCAAGCCAGACGGTCTGTGGAATGTCACCTATCGTGCCAATCGGTTCTCCGTCAGCCAACCGTCGCGCTACTTCGATGATGGGTTTCTCGCCCATGCCGTATATGAGAATGTCGGCAGGGGCATCGCACAGGATGCAGGGACGCAGTCGGTCTTGCCAATAGTCGTAATGGGTGAGCCGGCGTAGCGAAGCCTCGATTCCTCCCAACACGATAGGAACATCGGGGAACAGTTGGCGCAGGATTTTGGAATAAACGATGGTGGGATATTCCGGTCGCATGTCGTGACGTCCATCAGGACTGTAGGCATCTTCTGAACGCAGACGTCTGTTGGCAGTATATTTATTTACCATAGAGTCCATACAGCCAGGTGAGATGCCGAAGAATAGCCTCGGTCGTCCCAACTTCTTAAAGTCGCGGAAGTCGCCATGCCAGTCGGGTTGTGGAATGACGGCAACGCGATAGCCGGCAGCCTCAAGCGTGCGCCCTATGACGGCAGCTCCGAAGGAGGGGTGGTCAACGTAAGCATCGGCTGAGAAAAGGATGACATCAACGTCGTCCCAGCCTCGCAGTTCGAGTTCCTTCTTGGTAGTTGGCAGAAAATCGGTAAGCCTGTATTCCATAAGTGACTTACTGTGCCGACTCCTTCTCTTTCCAGTTGATGTAGAGCAGAACCAGCTGCTGCAGTCCAAAGGCCTTCATGTTAGCGTGATATATCACATCGAGACAAAGGTCAAGCAGACGTTTGTCCTTGCCTGCTTCCGACTCGAGCAAAGAGCGGAGGTTCAACTTCAGCTTGTCAAGCACTTGCTCGTCAACATAACCATTGGAGTCAATAAGGTCGCGGAAGAGCTGGTATTCATCGATGGTTTGCAGGTGCGCTTCGCTGATTTCGATGGTGCGCGTACCGCTTTGGTTTGTTTGGATTTTAAACATATCTGTTTGCTAATTTATTTATATGGTTTTAGTTCAGCAGGAAGCTGAGAATGCCTCGCATGATGGCACTCTGCTTCTGTTTGGTCTGGATACATTCGAAAGGAACCCCCATAGCGAAGAGGTGGTAGTCGTTGCCTTTATAAGCGACGGCTGCCGTGGTGCCGTCAGCATATTGCATTGCTGAGAAAGCAGGTCCTACCGGTAGCAGCACATCGGTGGCGGTAGCTGCATAATGTTCTTCGTTGAGTGTATTATAATACTGCATTTGGGTACCAAGTCCGTTAAGGATGTTTGACGGTGCGTTAGAACGTCCAGCAAGTTGGCACTTCAACACGTTGCTGAGGAATGTCTGTTCGCCATCGTCAGTCATGTCGCTTGCCAGGTAGGCGCCGCTGATGAGCAGGGCTCCACCAATAGAGGTGAAGGCTTGCAAGACATATTGCATGGCATAGCTGATGCCTTTATAGTAGTGAAGGCTATGCCCGTCATTTCTCTCAAGTCCGAGGATGAGATCCATGGCAGCATATTGTCCAGGTGTGAGTTTGGCAGTCTCTAACGCCTCGCTGGAGCAGCTTACGATATTATACTTGCGCGCTGACGCGATGGCTTCGGCGTGTGTCTTGACATAGTTGAAGTCGTTGCCTGCAATGAGCATGCCTGCCAGTTCGTCGCCACTAAAGCCAAGTCCTCCGTTTTCAATACCCATCTGTGAGCGGTCGAAATTGATTTGGCGACCAGCCCATCCATAGGTAGGACCATAGGTGATGCCCGGGTCTTCATCAAGGTCGAATCCCTGTTCGGTAAGCGTATTACGGATAGCTGGTGACGACAGGCGATGGAAGCCGTTGACGACAAGGACTGTTTTGGTGGCTTTCGGAGTATGGAATGCCGACAGCACCTCGGTTGGAAAACTCTGTCCGCCACGGTTGACGGCGCAGACTTTAAAGTGATATAGGTTGTCAGGCTCAAGATGAATGTCATATTCCGTGCCACGAACGTAAGTGCCGTTATCGAAGTCTGCATCTCCCACCGCAGTATAAACAACATAGCCCGTTGGAGTGGAGGTGGGCTCCTGCGGATCATTGACGGCACTCCACGAGAGGCGCACCTCGTTTTTGTTTTTAAATGTAATATAAAAGTTGTCTGGAGCCAGAGGTGCTACAACAAAGGGGCGTCCGTGCTGGTCGCAGACATAGCGAAGAATCGTCTTGTAGACGGAACGCGCCAGCGTAAATCGGAAGTTGGGGTCCTGACCGAAAATCATATCAGGGAAGTTCTGGTGAGACAACGTTTCAAGAATGGCGCTGGGCACATCGGGAAGTCGAGTCTCGGAGTAGTTGCGGTCGAAAATCTCGCGTCGGTTCCACTTGCCATATTTGAACACAATGTCGCGATACTCATTGGCGAGCAAGGCATCAGCAAAGTCGCGTGAAGCCATGCGTGAAATGCCGGCATTGAGCTTGCCGTTATTGAATTTCGTGGTACAGATAGACAGCGGACCCACATGGCTCTCACCATCTTTGGCAAAGCCGGCATCGCTATGAACGGCAAGTGACAGTTCGATAGGTACGCGACAGCCAACGGTGTTGGGCATATAGCAGGAACCGCCACCCAAAACATTGGAAGAGTAGGAGCGAGCGTTGATGTCGTCAGCGTAATCGTTGGCACCATTCTTGCTGCTATAGACGTCGTAAGGCATTCCCGCCCACTGGCACGAATAGCGTGCACCCTCCAACGCCCTTGGCAGTCCGCTGACTTGACCGAAGCGCTCAATATTTCCCATGCCTCCACCGAAGCGAACGGCATCGGTTGTCACCACACCATGATGACTGCTGACATTGGAAACGGTGACGCGATTGAAAGCATTATAACCTTCGTCAAAGTCGAAGGTGCCGAGATAGACCCAAGTAGAACCACCCATTTGTTGGTTGACATGAAACTGCGTCTGTTCGCCGCGGTGCCACACGGTATAGAGTGCGTCATCGACGCTGTTTCCCATAGTCTGATAACTGACATACACTGCATAGCGCCCTCTTTTAGGAAAATAAGGCTGGTAGCTCGCTAGCGTCTCATTGCTCTTGTTGGTAGTGGTTTTCGCGATGCGTGCCGTACCCGCCAAGAAAGGGTTCTCGTTGTCCTGATAATTTCCCGAGTGCCAAGCAAAGCCCTGCAGTGCCGTCGTGCGCCATGCGTGACTGCCCGCCGATTCAGTATAATTCTGTTGAGGATTATCGTTGTCAACGATGACTTCTTCTTTCTGCCAGTCACGCTCGCGAGGCGAATAGATGATGGCTCCCGCCTGTTCTAACATAGGTATGAGGTAGGGGATGACGATGGTTTGTGTATAGAGGTCTTCGGTAGTGCAGAAGAGCTTGGGTCGTTGGTAGCGCCAACAGCCTTTCTGCTGGTCATAATAGCTTCCGTGACTTGCCCAGAGAGCGATGTGACGGTTCTGCAAGCCATGTGTGATCTTGAATGGTGTGGATATATTCTTTACCCAGGGCTCACCTTGATAATCTATGTCACCCCAAAGCCTTGACTTGTCGGCATTCTGAGAGAGACGGTTGGGAATGAGCTCCTCAATCGCCATGCCGTTGGTTTTTACTGTGAGTTGGTAGCCTTTATAGACCTTGGGCAATTCACTCTGAATCTTCTTGTATATTTGGTCGGTAATCTCTGGGGTAAATTCCTGAAAGGCAAAGATATCATCGGCATTGATAACCATAGTACGTGCAGTATTGTCGGTATCTACGCTGACGAGTTTTGGTGCGTTACGTAGTTTGGTACCCTTCGGCTTGTACTTGGCAAAATACTCCTTCAGACATTGGCGCAGTTTGGCTTCGTCTTTTGATGTCTGAGCTGTTGATGACAGGTGAGAGAGAAGGCAAAACAGTACGATGACGATTACCCTGACGCTGTTGTTCGTATGGTTTTTCATCGCACTACAGTTCTCCTATTGTGAAGTTTTCAGGATTCTTGCCTTTGAAGTCCTGGAAATAAAGTTTGATTTCGCGCATCTGCTCCTCGATATTCCCATTCGGAATAATCGTCTTTGTGCATTGAATGAGACGCTTCTCATAGTCAACACCATATAATAATATAGGAATATTGGCTTTCTGTGCAATGTAGTAGAAACCTTTCTTCCATTCAGGATTCGGCGAACGTGTGCCCTCAGGTGTGATGCACAACTGGAACACAGGAAGCCTAGAAGCTGTCTCCGCCAGGTTATCAGTCATGCTGGTGTGTTTGGAACGCCATACAGGAATGCCCCCCAAGCGTCGGAAGAGGGGTCCGAGAGGCCAGAAAAACCACTCCTTCTTCATGAGGAAGTTAGACTTCATGCCGCAACTGAGACTGTATAGTTGTCCAATTAAGAAATCCCAGTTACTAGTATGCGGAGCTAGACAGATAATGAATTTGTCGGGGTGGTTCTCAGTTACGTTGGCTGTCCACCCCATGTGTTTGTATAGCAGCCAACTACAGAACGCTTTTATCATATTTGTCCGTTGGAATTACATGTTGCTGATTTGGTCGTTAATGTCACTGGCATGTGCCGCAAAGTCTTCGCGCAGTGCCTTGTAGTACTGTTTGGCAGGCATGCCAGGCTCTGGGTGTGAGATGCGGCTGATAATGTCATCCTGCAATTTGATGGCGCTGAAGATCATCGCTTTTGCACTCTCGCGATTATGCCCGTACAGTGAGGCTGCAATGCACTCAACGATAAGCTCATCACAGATTAGATTGATGCGACGTTTTAAAAGTCTCTTGTTTGCCATAAAAAAGGTCCTCCTATATTATTAAGATTTATAATTTCACGTCAAAGATACGATTTTTTTTTGAGATTACATAGCTTAATAACAATAAAAAATATTAAAATGCATGTTTTCTTTCCGTTTCTCAAACAAAATGATTATTTTTGCATACTGAAAATTCAGTTACTAATCAAATAAAACAATTAAGACAATGGAAAAAAGCGCATTGCAGAAAGCTAGAGCCGCCTATCAGCCTAAGTTGCCCTTGGCACTTCAGGGAGCGGTGAAGGTAAAAGAAGGAAAACCCACACAGAGTGCAGGAGACCAAGAAGAAATCAAGAAACTCTTCCCCAACACTTATGGAATGCCTGTTATAGAGTTTGAGCCTGCAACAGAAGCAAACACCAAGAAGATGAATGTCGGTGTTATTCTGAGCGGTGGTCAGGCACCTGGTGGCCATAATGTGATTACTGGACTGTTTGACCAGGTAAAGAAGCTGAATCCCGAGAACCGTCTCTTTGGTTTCATTCTCGGTCCTGGCGGACTTGTCGATCATAACTATATGGAGCTGACCAAAGACATCATTGACGAATATCGCAATACCGGCGGCTTTGACATGATTGGTTCCGGACGTACAAAGCTGGAGAAAGTTGAGCAGTTTGAAAAGGGTCTGGAGATTATCCGCAAGCTCGACATCAAAGCAATTGTCATCATTGGAGGTGACGACTCTAACACCAATGCATGCGTACTGGCAGAATATTATGCTGCAAAGAACTATGGCGTACAAGTGATAGGATGTCCCAAAACCATTGACGGTGATTTGAAGAACGAGCAAATAGAGACTTCGTTTGGTTTTGACACAGCCTGCAAGACATACTCAGAGCTGATAGGTAACATTGAGCGCGACTGTAACTCAGCACGTAAGTACTGGCACTTCATCAAAGTGATGGGACGCTCAGCCTCTCATATCGCCTTGGAATGTGCCCTTCAGACCCAGCCCAACATCTGTCTTATCAGTGAGGAGGTGGAAGCCAAGAAGCAGAGTCTAGATGACATCGTGACTTACATTGCTGATGTGGTTTGCAAGCGTGCTGCCAACGGCAACAACTTCGGTACTGTCATCATCCCAGAGGGACTCATTGAGTTCATTCCTGCTATCAAGAAGCTCATTGCTCAGTTGAACGACGTATTGGCTGATCCAGAGGTGAAGAACCTCGGTCGTCACGAGTTGATTGACTATGCCAAGAGTCATTTGACCGATGCCAATCTGGAAGTATTCAACTCGCTGCCTACCAATGTCGCTCGTCAGTTGGCATTGGACCGTGACCCCCACGGAAATGTTCAGGTTTCGCTCATCGAGACCGAGAAGTTGCTGTCTACAATGGTAGCACAGAAGCTGGAGCGCCGTAAGAAGGTGGGTAAGTACAACGGCAAGTTTGCTGCCCAGCACCACTTCTTCGGCTACGAGGGACGTTGTGCTGCTCCATCCAATTACGATGCCGACTACTGCTATGCTCTTGGTACCAGCGCTGCCCAACTCATTGCCAACGGCAAGACAGGCTATATGGCTATCGTAAAGAACACCACAAAGCCTGCCGACCAGTGGATAGCAGGTGGCGTTCCCATTACCATGATGATGAATATGGAACGACGCAACGGTGAGATGAAACCTGTCATCCGCAAGGCGCTTGTCGAGCTTGATGGCAAGCCTTTCCAGACGTTTGCAGCTCATCGTGATGAGTGGGCTAAGGAGACACTGTATGTCTATCCGGGCCCCATACAGTATTGGGGACCGACAGAGGTGTGCGACCAGCCTACCAAGACCCTCGCACTAGAAAAGGCTTAAAAACCTTTATGTCGACAAAACGCAAACCGCAACAAAAACGACACCTTACGAGTCCTGTCCGCCACAAGCGGCCAGGGCTCTTTGTGCGCATGCTTCAACACGTCCCAGGATGGGCTGTGTGGGTTGGCGGTATTGCTATTGTGGCGTTGTACGTCTATTTTTTCTATTATCTCTTTGTCAGTCCTTTCGGATTTCGCTGGCGTGCCCTTTATGGAGATATCAGATATCCAGAAGGATACGAGATTCATGGCATTGACATCAGCCACCATCAAGGAGAGATAGATTGGGATGAATTAAGAGACAAAGGACTTATCAACGAAAGCCCGATTCGCTTTGTTATGATTAAGGCAACGGAAGGCGCCAGCAGGATCGACGAGAATTTCCGCAATAATTTCTATCAAGCCCGCGAGCACGGATTTACGCGTGGAGCTTATCATTTCTATAGTGTTCTTTCGTCTGCACAAAATCAGGCGGCATTCTATATACGTAATGTAAAGTTGGAGAAAGGCGACCTTCCACCTATACTCGACGTGGAGAGCAAACCAAAGAATCAGACAGACGAAGCGTTCAAAGCCAGCGTGTTACAATGGCTTCGCATTGTAGAGAAGCACTATGGACTGCCTCCCATTATCTATACCTACCATAAATTCAAGGAACGCTATCTGAGTGACCCTGAGTTTGACGAATATCCTTATTGGATAGCACATTATTATGTAGATAAGATAACGTATAAAGGTCAATGGAAATTTTGGCAACATACAGATGTGGGGCGACTGCCAGGAATCGAGGGTAATGTCGATTTCAACATCTATAACGGCTCTTTCTATGACCTTCGGAAGATGACGATAGGCGGACGTGAGCAAATTGGCGAGGAGGCTTATCAAGATGAATAGGTGGTCAGTATTGTTACTGGTAGCGTCATTCACGTTGTCAGCAGTAGCCCAACAGGTTATTGTCAACAGGCAACATGCTTTTCCTGCCAGTGTACCAGCAGGAAACTATAGCGGCATCACGTGGCTGGGAGAAAACCGCTATGCCATCGTTGATGACAAATCAGAAAATGCAGGCTTTTGGCTCATGACGATTGTGTTGGATAGCATCAGTGGCGAGATACTCCATGTGCAGGCTGACACCTTCATGACATCTGGTCTGCCTAATCGCGATGAAGAGGGCGTTTGCTATGTACCTTCGTGGAACACCTTGTTCATCAGTGGTGAGGCCGACGGACAAATCGTAGAGTATCAGCTTGATGGCGCGTTGACAGGTCGCCGATTGCACATACCCCACGTCTTTCATTCAGCCCTTTCCAACAGTGGGTTTGAAGCTTTGACATACAATGCAGCCACCCACCGCTTTTGGACCACAACGGAAAACACCCTTCCTGTTGATGGTCAACTGCCTACCATCACGAACAAAATTCAGAACCGTCTGCGGCTGCAGAGCTTTGATGAGCAGTTGCAGCCAGCGGAACAGTATTGGTATGAGTCTGACACTTCAGTAGTTACAAAGTCGAAAGGCGTGAGCTATCTGGGAGTAAGTGGTTTGGCAGCATTGGATGACGGCAGACTGGTGGTGCTGGAGCGCGAAGTCTATAAGTCACATTCGAAAATAGGCTCCTTCGTACAGGTGAAACTCTATATCGTTCATCCCGCAAAGCAGGAGCAGGGAACCCTTTTAGAGAAGCACTTGCTGGCGGAACTGCGCACGAGAATCAACCTTACGGCACGTTCGTTTGCTAACTATGAGGGCCTTTGCGTAGGACCTCGTCTTACTGACGGCAGACAGGTTTTGCTCATGGTGGCAGATTCGCAGAATCAGTATCGCGGTTACTTGAAAGACTGGTTTCGCACCGTTGTTTTTTACTAATCCTTCACTCCTTACCGCGCTCTCAAAGAAATCACATGTTTCAATTTAGGCAGTTTACAATACATCAGGACTTATGCGCCATGAAGGTAGGCACCGACGGTGTTTTGCTTGGAGCCTGGGCAAATGGTGGAGACTGCATTCTGGATATAGGTACAGGCACAGGGCTCATTGCTTTGATGATGGCACAGCGTTTTGCTGAGGCTCGCGTGGTAGCTGTTGACATCGATGAGGCTGCCGTGCTTCAAGCCCGCCAAAACGTAGCAGCCTCACCTTTTAAAGAACGCATAGAAATTTTCCAGCACCCCATTCAGTCATTTGCCAACCAGTCAGACCTGCAAGGACAGTTTTCGGCAGTGGTGTGCAATCCGCCTTTCTTTACCAACTCCTTAAAAGCTCCAGATCAGCAACGCACAGTTGCTCGCCATACGGTAACGCTCAGCTATGCAGAACTGATGCGTGCTGCAGCAAAGTTGCTGTCGGCTGATGGCGAGTTAAGCGTTGTCGTACCATTTGACTATCAGCGGCAGATGCAAGACGAAGCAATCTTTGCAGGACTTTTCACCAGCCGCGTCTGTGCTGTGCGCACTACAGCATCAAAACCTCCACGCCGTTACCTGCTGGCATTCAGTAAGTCTCCGTGTGCTTGTCAGAAAGAAGAATTGACGATTGGATCAGAATACTACCAGCAACTCACTCGCGACTTCTACCTAATCCGCGAATAGTCCGAAGGCTTCGAACGAGGAGTAAATGGTCGAAGGATGCTCAGTCCGACGGCGTCGGACTCATAGGGACAACCTTATTTAAAATAAGACAGGCTCTCTATTAGCATTCATTTCTTACTGATGGACTCCGGTGCGAAGGAACTCTTCATACTGTCCTTGATAGCCGTTAAAAACATTGATATCTACCGGTCCGTTAATGCCGTTGACACGACCGTCCTGACAGAGCTGCCAATACACAAGTTTGACATCGGGTTTATACTGACTGTAGCGGGCTATCCAGATGTTGTATTTCTTTTTGATGTCGGCAGCATTCTTCAAATACTTGATGATAAAGTTTTGGTTGGCATAGAGAATAGGTGTCTTACCTGTCCGTCGCTCAACGATGTTCATCCAGATGCGGATGCGTTGTAAGAGCACTTCGCCACCACCAATCTGCTGAATTTGAGCATCGGTGGGTTCGACATCAAGTACTGGTGGCAAGTCAGCGTGATGAATCTTTGCCGTCCGCAGAAAGTGTTGCGCCTGTTCTATGGCTGGCGTGCGCACTGAGAAAAAGTGGTAAGCGCCGACTTTCAACCCATGCCGATGCGCATGCAGATAGTCAGACAGGAAATAACGGTTGCGAATGGTGATGCCCTCCGTAGCTTTGATATATACGAACGAGACAGGGAATGTCTGACTGCCAATGTCGTTACGTTTGCCGAAGGAGGTGATGCGCAGTTTCCTCCAGTTTATGGCAAAGCGTTGACGCCCTTTCTCGTGCTGATGACGTGAAATATCAATGCCATAAATGCGCTGAGCGGTATACTTCATGCGCTCGCCCAAGAAGCGTCCCTCGCGCCATTCGCCTATGCGCAACTGGTGCTGTGGGGATGAGTCGAAACCGAACCCGTGCTGCATGTCGTTACGCCAAAAACCTTCCTTGTGGCAGCCGTCCCATTCGTCCATTACTCCCTCTCCGCATGCCTGCATCAGCGAGTCCATCTGTCCTTGATAGATGCCGTTGGAGTCAATGCGTATACCGGTCACTATGGTGTCGTTATTCCATAGTGCAGAGACAATACGTCCCGTCCTGTCGCGAGAGATAGCTTTGCCGCTTTTGAAGGGTCCGATGTGAAATCTGCCGCTCTGCCAATAACCACCAGCCGTTAGCACAGCTATTCCAGGGCGGTCTTTTGACTTTATGTAAACGGTTTTCAGAACTTTCGGCTTGTCATTATTGCTACTGTCTCGTACCATGTCAAGCAACTGCTGATGTTCCTTTCGCAGCTTGGTGTCGTATTCTGCCACCAGGTTATAACCCTCGTCATTCACGTTGTGGATATGTAGATAGTATTCCATTTCAACAATTTCATTTTCAACGTATTGCAAGGATTTCTTCAACGAGTCTTTTGGCAGATTCCGCTGATAATAGACCTCGACTTTGTCAGGAATGCCTGTAGGGCGCTGGTGATAGGGCGAGACCGGACTGAATATGAAAAAGACAACTACGAGTGAGAGTACTAACAGGTCGCTGGTTGTAGCTATGGGTTTCAGTTTTTTCATGAAAACTTCAGATGCTATTATGTTCAGCAGTTTCTTCCAACCAATTGTCAATTAGTCTGCGCGCGATTGACAGTTTCTCTGGAATGTGGGGCAGATGGTCGCGGTCGAACCAAGCGCCCTTTGACAGTTCTGTGCGTTGAAGATGTATCTTTCCGTAGTCATAATCGGCAGTAAAACCTACCATCAAACCGCAAGGATAGGGCCAGGGCTGAGAAGCAAAATAGCGCAGGTTGGTGATGTGCAATCCCGTTTCTTCCATCACCTCACGATAGACGGCTTGCTCCAACGTTTCTCCCGTTTCGACGAATCCTGCTACCAAACCGTAGAAGTCGCCTCTGAAGTTGTTGGCATGAACAAGCAATATCTCCTCTTTTGCAGGTGCCATCTCTGAGGTTGGGGTATGGCGGCGAATCAGTACGATGATGGCTGTTGCCAGCTGGGGCCACAGCTCCTTGCCGCAATGCTCGCATTTCTTTGATATAGAGGTGTCGAATCGCATAGGACCACCACAGACACCGCAGAACTTTGAGTTCTGATCCCAATAAAGCAGTTCGCGACACTTTCCTGCCAGCAGATAGTCAGTCTCGCTTAGAAGGCAATAGCTTTGTCGCAAACCACACATCTCATATCCTTTGTCATTGTCGCTGATGGGACGGTCTATGCGGTAAGCCTTTG
Organism: uncultured Prevotella sp.; assembly: GCA_946540105.1. Classification (GTDB taxonomy): domain Bacteria; phylum Bacteroidota; class Bacteroidia; order Bacteroidales; family Bacteroidaceae; genus Prevotella. The sequence goes on from CAMNIA010000006.1 coordinate 20,838, forward strand.
CCCCATTGACATCCATGACGGTAGTCCATTCTTTCAAAGCCGTAGGGGGTTCTGTAGGTATCGAGTATCCCTCGTCGGTATGCTCTAAGACAAGATCGCCTTGACAGAAAACAAAATATTTCATTCCTTAAACGATTATGGTGTAAACCTTTCTTACCATGTGCCTTGTTGTTGCGTGTTGGCAAGAAATTCCTCTGCACGTTTCAAGTCTTCGGGTGTGTCTATTCCTACAGTCTCTACATCAGTCAGCCCGACACGGATGCGGTAACCATTCTCGAGCCACCGTAGCTGTTCCAGACTTTCCGCTATTTCCAAAGGCGACTGCGGTAGCCGCGTTACTTCGTGCAGCACCTCTCTGCGGTAAGCATAGATGCCAAGGTGCTTCAGATAGGGGAAACTTTCCATCCACGTTTGATACTCCTTTCCGCGGATATAAGGAATGACATTGCGGCTAAAGTACAGCGCAAAGCCTCTTACATCACACACTATCTTTGGCGAGTTGGGATTCATTACTGCCTCCATGTCTTCAAAATGTTTGCCAAGCGTACCTATTTGCGTCTCAGGTGAATCAAAGAGGCGTTGCAAGGTCAGAATCTGTGAGCCCTGAATGAATGGCTCATCACCCTGAATGTTGATTATCACATCGGCATCAGTTCCTATTTTCTCGACAGCTTCTTCTATTCTGTCAGTTCCGCTTTTATGGTCGTTGCGCGTCATTACGGCCTTACCTCCAAACTTCTCAACGGCTTCCCTGATGCGCTCGTCATCAGTAGCCACGTAGACATCGGGCAATATGCTGGTAGCCTGCTCATAGACGCGTTGAATAACAGTCTTTCCACCCAGTATGGCAAGAGGCTTGCCTGGGAAACGTGTAGAGGCGTAGCGCGCAGGAATAATTACAATAAATTTCATGGTCTTTCTGTTTTAATGGTGCAAAGATAGTGAATATTTTTTAAAACGCTTTGCGATTTGCGGAATTTTTCCTACCTTTGTCAACGCAACATTATTCTTTTGACTAAACAAGTCGAAGATAACTTAAAGAAAATAAGTGAGAAATACATAAATGAAGATACGCTATACATTATTTATAATATGTTTAGGTTTGGCCATCTCCCTACAGGCTCAAAGAATCACACTTGGTTCCTGTAAAACACGTGATGGCGGCGTCTACAACGGCGAGATGCAGTCGGGCAAACCCAGTGGAAAGGGTAAGACAACCTGGGAGAACGGTAATGTCTATGAGGGCAACTACGAGAAAGGAAAACGTCAGGGCTATGGTGTCTTTACCTTCTTCGACGGCGAGAAATACGAGGGTCAGTGGTTGCAGGACCATCAACACGGGAAGGGTACTTTCTACTATAACAACAACAATAAATACGTAGGTCTGTGGTATCGTGACGAAAAGGAAGGTCATGGCGTGATGACTTATTATAATGGCGACACCTACGATGGCTATTGGAAGATGGACAAGCGTCACGGGAAGGGTGTCTATACGCATAAGGGGGGCGCTTCTTATAATGGGGAGTGGGCAAACGACCAGAAGAACGGAAACGGCAAGTACCTGTGGGATGACGGCTCGTCGTATGAAGGGCAGTGGAAAGACAACCAGAAATCAGGTAAGGGTACTTTCCAATATTCCAATGGCGATGTCTATATTGGGCAGTTTGCCAACGACGTTCAGAATGGCAAAGGCATCTACAAGTTCAACAATGGCGACTTCTACGACGGCGACTACGTGGGCGGCGAGCGCACAGGGCAGGGCATTTTCCGCTATGCTAATGGCGACCGCTATTCTGGTCAGTTTTTTAAAGGTGCTAAGCAGGGAACAGGTACGCTGGTGTGGAAAAACGGAAACAGCTATACGGGCGAATGGAAAAACGACCTGCCTAACGGACGCGGGAAACTGACAATGAAGAATGGAGACGTCTTCGAAGGTCAGTTCAAGAATGGCAAGATACACGGCGAGGGCATTGCACGCTATGCTGACGGTTCTAAGTTTCGCGGACACTTCAAGAACGGTAAACGTCACGGTCCAGCCATTGAACAAGACAAAGACGGCAAGCGTTTTGAAGGCTCCTATACTGACGACCGGCGTGACGGGCGCTTCGTGGAGAAAGACCGCAACGGCAACATTACCGCACAAGGCACCTATACCAAAGGGCGCCGTCAGACTGAATGATGACATTATGAAATACAATAGAATAAAAAACAATAATGCGTGAGAACTAATAACATGTTTAACTTAAAAGTATAAAGATTATGATTATTGACACTCTTGAGAATCTGAAGAAGTACGCATCGGTAAACCCTCTGTTTCCGAAGGTTGTTGAATTTCTGGAGAAGAATGACTTGAATACACTCGAGGCTGGAAAGCAAGAGATTGTGGGCAAGGACCTCTTTATCAACGTACAGGTGGCTAAGGGAAAAACTCCCGATGAAGCTGTTATTGAAACCCACGACAAGATGATTGACATCCAGATACCCATCTCTGCAGCGGAGACTTATGGCTATACGCCGCGTGAGGCTCTGCCCAAGGCAGAATATAATGCTGAAAAAGATATCACTAAGATTCCTGGATTGGCAGCCGAAAGCTATGTAACCTGTCAGCCAGGCTCTTTTGCCATCTTCTTCCCACAGGATGGTCATGCTCCTTGTATTGCTGGCGTTCCTGAACTGAAGAAAGCTATCTTCAAGATTAAAGCTTGACACAACTGATTATTTATGACTATGGCAACAACGAAGAAAACAACAACTCCAGCCAAGAAAGCTACGGCAAAGAAAAGTGCTCAGAAGAAAGTCAAAGTGGAGGGGCCGCAGCATATCGGATTAGTAAGAAACGATAGTTGGCTGGAACCTTTTGAGGATGCAATCCGCGGACGGCATGATCACGCCTTGTGGAAGATTGGTCAGCTGACGCATGACGGCAAGTCGACCCTATCACAATTTGCCTCAGGCCACCTCTATTTCGGGCTTCACAAGTTGGCTAAGGGGTGGGTGTTCCGCGAGTGGGCTCCCAATGCTACGGCGATATACCTGATAGGTGATTTCAACAACTGGCAGGAAGACGAGAAGTACAAGTGTAAGCGCATTGAGGGTACAGGCAACTGGGAACTCAAACTCTCTGAGAAGGCTTTGAAACACGGTCAGTTGTATAAGATGAAAGTAAAGTGGAATGGGGGAGAAGGTGAACGCATTCCAGCCTGGTGCCGACGTGTTGTGCAAGATGACCAAACCAAGATATTCTCGGCACAGGTTTGGAATCCTGAGAAACCTTACGTTTGGAAGAAAAAAACCTTCAAACCCAATAAGTCGCCATTGTTGATTTATGAGTGTCACGTGGGTATGAGTCAGGATGCCGAGAAGGTCGGTACCTACAAGGAGTTTACAGAGAATGTTCTTCCACGTGTCAAGAAGGATGGTTACAATGCCATTCAGGTTATGGCTATTCAAGAGCATCCGTATTACGGAAGTTTCGGCTATCACGTGTCGAGTTTCTTCGCGCCATCCAGCCGCTTCGGTACACCTGAGGAGCTGAAGGAGATGATAGACACTGCCCATAAAATGGGGATTGCTGTCATCATGGATATCGTACACTCACATGCCGTGAAGAACGAAGTCGAGGGCTTAGGCAATCTTGCCGGAGACTCCAACCAGTTCTTCTATCCTGGTGACCGCCACGAGCATCCCGCTTGGGACTCGCTGTGCTTCGACTATGGCAAGGACGAAGTGTTGCACTTCCTGCTCTCCAACTGTAAGTATTGGCTTGAAGAGTTCCATTTTGACGGTTTCCGTTTCGACGGCGTCACCTCCATGCTTTACTACTCTCACGGACTGGGAGAGGCTTTTGGCGGATATGGTGATTATTTCAACGGACATGAGGACGACAATGCCATCTGTTATCTCACGTTGGCTAACTGCTTGATACACGAAGTCAATCCTCAGGCTATCACCATAGCCGAAGAGGTTTCTGGCATGCCAGGTCTGGCAGCCAAGTTTGAAGATGGAGGTTATGGCTTCGACTACCGTATGGCAATGAACATACCCGACTATTGGATTAAAACCATTAAGGAAGTGCGTGACGAAGACATCAATGTCTGTTCCATTTTCTGGGAGGTAAAGAACCGCCGTCCTGATGAGAAAACCATCTCTTATTGTGAGTCACATGACCAGGCTTTAGTAGGTGACAAGACCATCATCTTCCGCCTTATCGATGCTGATATGTACTGGCATTTTGCCAAGAAGGATGTAAACGACATTGTTCAGCGTGGCATCGCGCTGCACAAGATGATTCGTCTCGTGACCGCTGGTGCTATCAACGGTGGTTATCTAAACTTTATGGGTAACGAGTTCGGACATCCTGAGTGGATTGACTTCCCGCGCGAGGGCAACGGCTGGTCGTATAAGTATGCGCGCCGCCAGTGGAACCTTGTTGACAACAAAGACTTGTGCTACCACTGGCTGGGTGACTTTGACCGGAAGATGCTTGAAGTCATTAAGTCGCAGAAGAACTTCCAGGCAACTCCCGTTCAGGAGATTTGGCACGACGATGGTGACCAAGTGCTGTGTTACATGCGTGGCGACTTAGTCTTTGTCTTCAACTTCTCACCCACACGTTCGTATACCGACTATGGATTCCTGGTTCCTACGGGCTCTTACGAGGTAGTGCTCAACACTGACGCTAAGGAGTTTGGTGGCAATGGCTTTGCTGATGACACAGTAACGCATCTGACCAATTACGACCCGCTTTACGTGCAGGACAAGAAAGAGTGGCTAAAACTTTACATACCCGCCCGTTCAGCTGTGGTGTTGAAGAAGGTTTAGGCCGTTCTCCTTTTACACTCAAGTTGCATCATGGTGTTCTGAAAGCTAGCAAGAAACACCTTGATGCAGCTTTTTTTTATGCTAATCACGCAAAAAAAAGATTTTTAGTTGTCATTTTGAGAAATTTTTCAGCAAATAAGCAAACTTTTACAATTAAAATATGTAATTTTGCAGCATAAATAGAGAATTCTTATATTTTTATGGCACGAAACATATTCAAGGGCTTAGGTATAGCGCTCATAACACCTTTTTTGGAAAACGGATCCGTTGATTATAAATCACTGATTCGACTCATTGAGTACCAACTTGATAATGGTGCAGATTTCTTCTGCATATTGGCAACAACTGGAGAGACCCCAACGCTGAGCAAAGAAGAGAAGCAAAAAATCAAAGATCTGGTGGTTGACCTCGTTGGTGGTCGCGTTCCCATTCTGATGGGGTGTGGAGGCAATAACACCGCTGCCATTGTGGAGGAGTTGCAGACTGGCGACTTCCGAGGCGTTGACGGCATACTGAGTGTTTGTCCATATTATAATAAGCCCTCTCAGGAAGGTCTCTACCAGCACTTTAAGACGATTGCTGCCGCAACCAAGCTACCTGTAGTGCTCTACAATGTTCCTGGTCGCACCGGCGTCAATATGAAGGCTGAGACAACAGTACGCTTGGCTCACGACTGCCCCAACATTGTGGCTATCAAAGAGGCAGCCGGCAGTCTCGAACAAGTTGACGAGATTATCAAGAACAAACCGCGTGGCTTCGAGGTACTCTCTGGCGATGATGCTTTGACGTTCCCCATGATATCGTGTGGTGCCGTTGGTGTCATCAGCGTCATTGGCAATGCACTTCCTCGCGAGTTTTCCAAGATGATACGTTTGCAAATGAAGGGCGAGTATGACTCTGCACGCAAGATTCACCACCGCTTCATTGACCTGTTCTCTTTGTTGTTTGTTGATGGTAACCCTGCTGGTGTGAAATGCATGCTCAGCGAGATGGGATACATCCAGAATCGGTTACGCCTGCCGCTTGTGCCCACACGTATTTCTACGCTTCAGCGCATGAGCGAGATTATGAAGGAACTAAAGATTTAACAAGATGCTGAAGAGCGTGTTGACAGTTATATTGATTTGTCTGGGAGGCATTACGATGTCTCTTAGCGGTAATACTGTCGACTCTCTTCGCCAGATGCTCCCGCGCATGCATGGTGAGGCGCGTCTCCTTGCTTATCAGAAGATATATCAGTACAGCGTACAGACGGGTGAATATGCTATTCAACTGCGTGCCCTTGACGACTTTATAGCCGAACTGAACCGGCAGAATAGCCAAGACCTTTTGGCGCGTGCTTTAGTAGACCGTGTCGTACTGTTCTATAACAATGATGAAAACGATTCTGTCTTCAAATATGTGCCGCTCTATCTGGAGCGTCTGCGCACGATGAAGAACTGGGATAAGTATTACGAGCTGTGGCCTAACCTTATTAATACGTATATCTTCAGCGGCAAGTACAACTTCGCCCTGCGAGAGGTACAAGAGATGGCTGACGATGCCCGTCAGCGCAACAACACTTATGGCATGGGCATTGCATATTATCTGATGGGTAACGTCTATTCCAACATGCACAACATGGAGGAGAGTGCCTCGTCCTATCGCAAGGGCTTGCAGCTGCTTCAGGATATCAAACCCACTCCCATCACGCTGTGTGACCTCTACTCTTACTATGGCGACTTGCTCAATGACATGAAAGACTACCAGCAGTTGGAACAACTCACTCATCAGTGGGAGCCTTTCCTGGAGCGTTTTTTTAATGAGACCAAGTTGAACGCTCAAGGTCAGCGCGTGCTGGAGTCATATTACTATATGGCATGTGCACAAGCTGCGCTGGGGTTGAACGACTGGGAAAAAGCCGAGAAGATGCTTGACGAGGTGCGTCAGCGTTCTCCTCTAGACATGGACTATATAGGGCAGTCGTGGCTCTACTACAAGAGCGAGCTTTACATTCGTCGGGGCGACTTTCATAAGGCACTCGAACTGAACAACCGGCGCATGCAGCAGCTTGACGACACCGACATAGACACCTCGTTGCGTGTCAAGAATCAGCGAGCCACTATTCTTCGTGGCTTAGGGCAGTATCGCGAAGCTACCCAGCTGTTACAAGAAGTCATTCAGGTGAAAGACTCCGTCAGCGGTGCCGAAATTCGTAATCAACTCAACGAGATGAACACCCTCTTCAAGGTTGACGAGTTGAAGATGGAGCAGGAACGCGCGCAGTATCGCAACATGATGATAATCGTGGGACTCATCATCGTAGCAATGATTGTCTTCACCGTCTTCCGCATACGCGCTGCCCGCCGACTGAAGAAAGCTCACGACCAACTCTTGGTGGCTTACGACCAACTGGAGGAGACCACGACGGCAAAGGAGCGTATCGAGAGCGACCTACGTATTGCACGTAACATCCAGATGGGTATGGTGCCACACACCTTCCCACAGCGCGACGACATAGACCTCTATGCACTGATGACCCCTGCGAAAGAGGTCGGTGGCGACCTCTATGGTTATTATCTGGCTGAGGGAAATACTGAGCAACAGACCCACGATCGCCTGTACTTCTGTCTTGGCGACGTGTCAGGAAAGGGCGTCCCGGCATCGCTGTTTATGGCTCAAGCTACCCGTCTGTTCCGTACATTGGCAGCACAGGAGATGATGCCCGCCGAGATAGCAAACCACATCAACGAAGCTTTGTCGGGCGAAGACAACGAGACGGGTATGTTTGTCACGATGTTTATAGGTTTGGTTGACCTCCAGACAGGGCATCTCAATTTCTGCAATGCCGGACACAATCCTCCAGTCATACTGACGCTTCAGGATGGCAGTCGTGTCACGAGTGCTGAATTCATTGAGATGGAGCCTAACTTCCCTATTGGCATTATGCCAGGAATGGAATTCGAGGGAGAAGAAATTGCCGACATCAGCAACAAACCATTCTTCGTCTATACCGACGGGCTTAACGAAGCTGAGAATCGGCAACAGGAGCAGTTCTCTGACGAGCGTCTGCTGGACATCTTGCAGAATACGCCGTTCCAAAGCTCCGAACAAACCATCGAGATGCTGCGCGAGGTAGTCGAAACTCACCGAGATGGAGCTGATCCTAATGACGACCTTACCATGCTATGCATCAGAGTCAAGAAATGCAAAAACTGATAACAAAAATCCGATACAAACAATGAAAAAAGAAATCACCATTAAAAACCAAGTCGGCGAGTTAGAACGCGTCAATCAGTTTATCGAGGAGATTGGCGAGGAACTTGGACTTGACTTTGAGATGCGGATGAATCTCAACTTGGTAATGGAGGAGATGGTCTCCAATGTCATCTTCTATGCGTATCCGGAAGGAACTCAAGCCAACATCGAACTGCAGGCAAAAAGTGACGGAAAGGAACTCACCTTTGTCCTCAGTGATGGTGGCAAGGCCTTTGACCCCACTTTAAAAGACGATGCCGACCCCGATGTCAACCCCATTGACCGTGAAATTGGTGGTATGGGAATCTACATCGTCAAAAACATCATGAACAAAGTCAGCTATCAGCGGCTTGAAGGTAAAAACCTACTCACAATGACAAAGAAAATTTAATCAATAAAAACAATAAAAAATTTAGTATTATGACACAGATTATCAAAGAAGGTGGTAAGACCATCATTAAGACTGGTGAACGTATTGACACGATGAATGCACCTCAGTTCGAACAAGACATCCAGCCCGCATTGGCTGATGGAGGTGTTGATCTTGAAATGGACTGCTCGGCACTTGTCTACATGGCCTCTTCAGGTCTGCGCATCATTCAGAAGACCATGCGTACAGTTATGCAGCAGAAGGGTCAGTTCAAGATGACCAACGTAAGTCCTGAAATCTACAAGGTGTTAGCTATGACCGGCTTTACCAAATTCATGAAGGTAGAGAAGAAGGCCGAGTAAAAACACCGCTAATCATACAAGACGTTAAATCTTAAAAATCATTTTCACCATGACCATAGCATTCTTAATCACTTTAGCCTTACTCCTCGGCATGGGCATAGCCCTCTATTTTCAGATGAAGGCTGGCCGAAAGCAAGCCGAAGAGCAAGAACAGTTGCTCAAAGACTATCAGCGACGTGTTGACGAGCAGCAGAAGTTGCTCGATGACTATCGCGCTCTGGAGAAAAACTTCGATAGCGTCGGCGAAGGCTATGAGCAGGCATTGCTTGCTTTCGACAAAATGGACGAAGAAACCCAAAAGGCCAAACAGGCTAACGAGGCACTCGAAAAACGCTGTGCAGCCTTGCAGGAAGAGCTTAACTCACTGCAGCACTCCAGCAGTCATCAGGCAGAAGTGATGGCTCCTGTACTTGCTGACCTGCAGCAGATTGTCAAGACCAATTCCGATCCAAAGTTGATGGCACTCGTAGGCAAACTCTCCGATATGGGAGATATCGAAGGCGACCAACCTATCAGCCGTATTGACAACGTACTGGTGCAACAGATTGCTGATGATGCTGTCAAGGCTTCGGGTATTGACAAAATTGATTATCTGAAGTTCAACTTGCAAGTAGCACCAGATGCTGCAGCCACCATGTTGTCAACGAATGTTCAAAAAGCTACACGTGCGCTCTTCCATCTGTTAGATAACGCCCTGAAGTTCACAACCGAAGGCTCCGTAACGCTCAGTGTTGCAGTTGACATGATTAAGATGCAAGCCATCTACACTGTCGAAGATACCGGCTCTGGCATTGAAGCAGCTGATACAGAGCGCATCTTCGAGCCCTACGTGAAGCTCAATCAGTTCTTCGACGGTCAGGGCGTTGGACTTACCGTTGCACGTAACATTGCACGTCGTTTAGGCGGCGACCTCATCTTCGATGCTGACTTCGCAGGTCCAGGCTCACGCTTCGTGCTTACCCTTCCCATATAATATTTATATAGGAACGAAAACGGGGGCTGCTCGTAATAATCGATACGAGCAGCCCCCGTTTTTTTAGCTTACTTTAGAGTCCTGCTTTGCGCAGTTCTTCATCCATTTGCTGCTGGAGCTCGCGTGCCTTCTGTTCTGCTACCTCGGCAAAGTCCGGTGAACTGGAGGCAAAAATGATGCCGCGAGAAGAATTTACCAGCAAGCCGCAGTCGCGATTCATGCCATATCGGCAGACCTCTTCAAGTGAACCGCCCTGGGCACCGACGCCTGGAACGAGGAGGAAGTGGTTGGGTACCAAACGACGAATGTCTTGGAACATGCGTCCCTGGGTCGCTCCTACAACATACATCATGTTCTCTTCAGTGCCCCACTGTTGACTGGTGCGGAGCACCTTCTCGAACAAGCGTTCGCCCGCATTGTCTTCCGTGAGTTGGAAGTCGTAACTACCTTTGTTTGAAGTCAACGCCAGAAGAACAACCCACTTTCCTTCATATCCCAGAAATGGCTTCACCGAGTCTTCGCCCATATATGGAGCGACGGTTAAGGCATCAACCTGCGTATCTCCCTCGAAGAAGGTACGGGCATACATGGCAGAAGTATTTCCTATATCGCCGCGTTTGGCATCAGCAATGATGAAGTGGTTGGGGTAGTTTTCACGCAAATAGTCCACAGTTTCCTCGTATGCAGCTACTCCCATAGAGCCTAACGACTCGTAGAATGCCAAGTTGGGCTTGTAAGCAACACAATAAGGAGCGGTGGCATCAATGATGGCTTGGTTGAAAGCCATGATAGCCAGCGAGTCATCGTACTCGTCATCATCCTCCAATTCAGCCTTGCAAGCGTCAATGATGCACTG